>NZ_JARTJQ010000013.1:0-16445 GCF_036225245.1 Weizmannia sp. CD-2023 | reverse complement strand
TGTTTTCAACAACAATAAACAATGAAAAGAGGAGATAAAATGACTCACTTACAGTTTAACCTAAATTTGGATGTTTTAAAAGAAGCCATCATGACTTCAGATCTTGACGCGGTAATTAAATCAGCGGTTGTCCTCGTGTTAAACGAGTTTATGGAAAAGGAAAGGGATGACTATTTAAAAACGAGCCCTTATGAACGCGCTGTTGAACGCCGGGATTACCGGAACGGTTACTATGAACGCGAGCTGTTGATGAGCATCGGCAATGTTACATTAAAAGTTCCCCGGACACGTAATGGCGAATTCTCAACTACCTTATTTGAAAAGTATGCCAGATGTGACCAAGCTTTCGTCCTTTCTATGTTGGAGATGGTCATCAATGGCGTCTCTACCCGTAAGGTCACAAATGTCGTAGAACAGCTTTGCGGTAAGAATGTATCCAAGTCGTTTGTCTCTTCCCTTACGCAAAAACTGGATCCCATTGTGAATGCTTGGGCCGAGAGACCGTTGAATACAACCTACTACCCTTATGTGTTTGTGGACGCCATGTATATAAAAGTACGGGAGCACCATAAGGTCGTATCAAAGGCTGTTTATATTGCGACTGCCATTACAGAGAAGAATACACGTGAAATACTGGGTTTAAGCGTTGACCATGCAGAAAGTTTGGAGAGTTGGAGTTCATTTTTTAAACAACTTAAATCACGTGGACTCCAATCACCAAAACTCGTTATTTCCGATGCTCACATGGGCCTTCAAAAAGCAATACAACGGGAATTCATTGGTACTGCTTGGCAAAGGTGCAATGTTCATTTTAAACGCAATATCATTGAAAAACTGCCCAAAAAAGATACTGCAGAAATCCGGGTGATGATTAAGCGCGTGTTTGAGGCCGTTACGATTGAGGACATACGCAAGTTTAAAGATGAATTAATAAACAAATTTGGTACAGAAGCAAGATTTGAAAAAGCCCTGGCCATTTTAGATGAAGGTTTTGAAGATACTATCCAATACATGAACTTTCCTGAGAATATCCGTATGCACATACGGAGTACTAATTCCCTCGAGCGGCTTAACCAAGAGGTTCGTAGAAGGGAAAGGGTCATTCGCATTTTTCCTAATACCCAATCTGCTTTTCGTTTGGTTGGTGCCGTTTTAATGCAGTATCAAGATACAGAATACTCGAAGAGGAAGTCACTTATGGGAAAGAATAGTTAGCAGCATTTTCAGCTTAACTTCCATCATGGATGATTTCATCTCCGGGAAGGGATGTCAAATTGAAAGGCATTTGACATCCCTTCCCGGAGATGAAGAAAAAAATCCATGGAAGTTAAGCCGAAAAAATGAAGGGTGGTTGAAAACATTTGCCCATAAATTTACACAATAACCTGGACTTGACTCTTCATGCGAAGGAATGAGGCCAATTTTTCATGCTTTCTTAACGTAGACGCCCTCTATGTTCAGGAACAAGACAATTTTTCCATGCTTCCTTAACGTAGATAGCCTCTATGTAAAGGAACAACGCCAATTTCGCACGCTTCCTTAACATAGACATGCTCTATGTGAAGGAACGAGGCCAATTTCGCACGCTTCCTTAACGTAGACATGCTCTATGTGAAGGAACGAGGCCAATTTTTCATGCTTCCTTAACGTAGACATGCTCTATGTAAAGGAACGAGGCAATTTTTTCACGCTTTCTTAACGTAGACATGCTTCATGCGAAGGAATGAGGCCAATTTTTCATGCTTTCTTAACGTAGACGCCCTCTATGTTCAGGAACAAGACAATTTTTCCATGCTTCCTTAACGTAGATAGCCTCTATGTAAAGGAACAACGCCATTTTCGCACGCTTCCTTAACGTAGACTAATAAACGGAGAGCTGGCTATTGAAAACACAGGGCGAATGATTATATTTTGGAAATGGAGGAATAGATTTTGAGCATAGAAAACTACGAAAAGGCAAAACAACTAATCTATCAAAATGAAAAAATCGCAGACTTTGTAGGTGGCCGGAATAACCATTTAATTTTTATGGCTGAGAAAAAGCTTGGATTAACATTTTCCAATTTATATAGGGACTTTTTATTATCCTTTGGAGCAGGGAATTTCGGGTCTCAAGAGATATACGGAATCATTAAGGAGGACTTTGAAAACTCTTCAGTGCCCGATGCAATTTGGTATACCTTAACAGAAAGAAAGGAAAGTGACCTTCCTATGCATCTTCTTGTTATTTATGACACTGGGGGGGACGAGCTTTTTTGTCTCGACTTTAATCATGTTGGAAATAATAAAGAGCCAAAAGTGGTATCGTTTATTCCTGGAATAAGTTTAGAAAATCAGCAATACAAAATCATCGCAAATGACTTTGGAGATTTCTTATTAGATCTCGTCCAACAAGAAATATAGAATCCCTCTTTTTTCGACGGACAAAAAAAGGTGTTGCTGGAAGTAATTCTATAGATAAAACTGTTATCAGTGCAGATGGAATAGATGGCGGATGACGGTTAGTTTGATATTGCCACTTAGAGCTTTTTACAGGGTTGGGATAAACGTGCTTTTTTCTTCTGATAATAAGGTCTACTTGCAGCGTCTCGTTCGTCCTCTAAAAAATATGAAAAAACGAAAAGATATTGGTGGGGATATAAAAACTGGTATACACACGCACAAACAAAATCTTATATTAAAGACCTATTCAGCAAGCATAGCCGCAGGTGGTACTGCAGGTGGGCTGAGTGCATTAGGCTTTGTGCCAGGGGCATTTGTTGGAGCTGTAGCTGGAACTTACTGGCAATTATTGGCGTCTAGGATGGACGCTCATGATAAGGGGAAAGGTGTTACAGTCTCAGTCACTTGGGTTTTAATCTTTTCAGTAAAAACAAGATAAAGAGAAGAAATTATGTCCCTTTTTATTTGGATGATGATGTTTTTATTGCTAATTATTTCACTTAGGAAAAAACATTATAAATGGACAAAATTCAAGGTTATGATTACTGTTATTGTCGGATTTGCTTTAATGTTTTCTATAACGTTCTTTATATTGAGGTACTAAAAAGCAGGAAAAGGATTTTCATACCCTGGAAATCCTTTTAGCTATTTCCTTTTTCTAGTGGATGTGTGTATAAATGAACGATACTTTCTATGTAGAGAACCTGGATCTGGTATCGGGCGAATAATTGCAATGAATGATCATTTGGTGGGCCCTTATATACAGCGGCTACCTGCAGATCACTTACAAACTAAAAAAAGGCAGCGGGTATTTGCTGCCTTTTTGGGATTGCAGGCCGGGGGCGGAAATAGGGCTTGCTGCATAAGCAAAATTCCTAGATTTGGCAAGGTTGCTGACAGCTTTGGCAACCATTTAATGCAAGGGATTTACAACCATTTCAGGGAAAAGCTTGCACTCGAAAGCCGATTCAACGGATGGAGAAGATAAAATCACCCATTTTCGCAAAAGAATTCCTCTATATTTTGAGACAGAGCTTGCAGAGAAAATCAGAATCGGATTCGTTCAGCAAGCCCTAAATGGGATACGTTCAACTGTACCGGGCGTTAATACACCCGGTCTCCGTTAAAAATGGAACTTTTTACAACGACATAGTCCACTTTCCGAATGTCCGCCAGTTTGTTACCGCCGGCATAGGAAATGGCAGATTGCAAGTCCTCTTCCATTTCTTTCAGCGTATCCTGAAGCGGACCTCTGTATTCCACGTACATTTTTTTCCCTTCGACGTTTTTGCGTTCCCCTTTTTGAAACTCCGATGCCGACCCGAAATACTCTTTGTAAAGTTTTCCGTCCATTTCAATCGTTTCACCCGGGGATTCTTCGTGCCCGGCGAAAAGGGAGCCGATCATTACCATTGTCGCCCCGAACCGGACCGATTTGGCAATATCACCGTGCGTGCGGATTCCGCCGTCCGCAATAATCGGTTTGCTTGCCGCCTTTGCACACCAGCGCAATGCCGCCAGTTGCCAGCCCCCTGTTCCGAACCCGGTTTTAATTTTTGTAATGCATACTTTTCCTGGCCCGATGCCGACTTTTGTGGCGTCTGCCCCGGCATGTTCCAATTCCCGGACGGCTTCAGGCGTGCCGACATTTCCGGCAATGACAAACGTTTCCGGCAAGTGCTTTTTGATATGATGGATCATATCAATCACGGCATTCGAATGGCCATGTGCAATGTCAATTGTTATATACTCCGGCACTAGGTTTCTTGCGGCCAGTTCTTCGATAAACGCATATTCTTCCGGCTTGACACCTGTGCTGATAGAAGCATAAAGCCCGCGCTCCTTCATCTCCTTCACAAACGAAAGCCGTTTTTCCGGCTGAAAACGGTGCATAATGTAAAAATATCCGTTTTCCGCAAGGTAGACTGCGATTTTTTCATCTATGATGGTTTGCATATTGGCCGGCACAACAGGCAATCTGAATTTCCGCCCGCCCAATTCCACACTCGTATCACACTCCGAACGGCTATTTACAATGCATTTTTCCGGAATTAGCTGAATATCTTCATAATCAAACACTGTATCCATGGGTTTACACTCCTAAAAACGAATATTATTTGAATATAACTCAATAAATGTTCGTACATTGGTACTTTACCTGATTTTTTTACAATTGTCAAAGGTTTTCATCATGATACCGGCGATCAGCATGAATGATAAAAAAATAAAATATTACTTGACAGGTCGGAATAGTGGAATTAAAATGAATTTAACCTTTCAAACGGGCAAGCAACATTTAAGCGGATACTGATGTGGAAAGACAATTGAAATATTTTGAAGCCGGCCGGTCAACCGAAGGCTCCTCACTTTATTTAAAAGATGAGGGGC
Source organism: Weizmannia sp. CD-2023 (assembly GCF_036225245.1). Lineage (NCBI taxonomy): Bacteria > Bacillati > Bacillota > Bacilli > Caryophanales > Bacillaceae > Heyndrickxia > Weizmannia sp. CD-2023. The sequence continues at coordinate 11,615 of NZ_JARTJQ010000013.1, read as the reverse complement.
CTTTTTTGCGGCCTTTTACCAACTAAATAAATCGGAATGATAGGAAAGGGGGCGGTGCCCATGTGTACCTCCTACATAATGCTATAAAACAAGAAAGGAGAGAGGGAAATGTTAAAGAAACGAAAGCGACTGGTGTCGGTCCATTTGCTGCTGATCACCGCCATTTTTTTACTCATCAGCGGATGCAGCAGTGGGAAAAAGGATACAGCAGCGGCAAAATCGGGCGAAAAAGGCGGCAAAGTGGTCCGGATTGGCTATCAGAAATTCGGAACCTTAAACATTTTAAAAGCGAAAGGAACACTTGAAAAAGCACTGAAACCGCTCGGATATTCCGTAAAATGGACGGAATTTCCCGGCGGCCCGCAGCTTTTGGAAGCGTTGAATGCGGGGAGTCTAGACTTTGGCCATACGGGGGAAGCACCGCCCATTTTTGCTCAGGCAGCAGGGGCGCCGCTCGTATATTTTGCCGATTCGGCCAGCAATCCAAAAGGGGAAGCCATCATTGTCCCGAAAAATTCCAACATTCATAGCCTCAAAGATTTAAAAGGCAAGAAAATCGCGTTGAATAAGGGTTCGAATGTCCACTATTTGCTTGTACGGGCATTGGAGAAAGCCGGCATTTCCTACAGCAGCATCCATCCGGTTTTTCTGGCGCCCGCCGATGCGCGCACTGCATTTGAAAAAGGGGATGTCGATGCATGGGTGATCTGGGATCCGTTTTTGGCTGATGCACAGCTGGCAACGAAATCCCACACCATAGTGGACGGCACCAGCCTTGTCGAGAACCGGGAGTTTTTCCTGGCAGCAAAGCCGTTTGCACAAAACCATGCGGACGTTCTCCAAGTGATTTTTAAACAACTTGAGAAAACAGACCTATGGGTGGAGAAAAATCCAAAGCAGGCGGCTGAATTCCTGGCGCCGCAGATTGGAATGGATAAAAAATCATTGGAACTGGCGCTCAGCCGCAAACAGTTTGGCGTTGAAAAAATCACAGCGCAAACGATTAAGGGCCAGCAGCAAATCGCAAATGAATTTTACAAACTGAAGTTAATTCCGAAACCAATCAAAGTGAAAGAAGCCTTTTTATCCGACTAAATGAAAGGGGAAATGATACATGAAAGTATTCTGGTTTATACCGACGCATGGCGATTCGCGCTACCTAGGGGTAACAACCGGCGGGCGGGCCGTCACTTATCATTATTTAAAGCAAGTGGCACAAGCGGTCGACCAGCTCGGCTACACCGGGGCGCTGCTCCCAACCGGAAGATCTTGCGAAGATGCATGGGTGGCGGCCTCGAGCCTGATTCCGGTTACTTCAAAAATGAAGTTCCTCGTTGCGGTCCGGCCTGGGATCATGTCTCCATCGCAGGCAGCGAGAATGGCCGCAACATTTGACAGGCTTTCCGAAGGGCGGCTGCTCATCAATGTTGTCACCGGGGGGGATCCGGTTGAACTGGCGGGGGACGGTCTCCATCTCAGCCACCGCGAACGTTATGAACTGACCGATGAATTTCTGACAATCTGGCGGAACTTGCTCGAAAACAGGGAAGCCGATTTTACAGGCAAATATTTAAACGTAAAAGGGAGCAAATTGCTCTACCCGACGGTGCAGCAGCCTTATCCGCCGCTTTATTTCGGCGGGTCGTCGGAAATCGGGCAGGAAGTGGCGGCAAAACATGTCGATGTCTATTTGACCTGGGGCGAGCCGCCGGAAAAAGTAAAGGAAAAAATCAGCCATGTCAAAAAACTGGCGTCAGCACAAGGAAGGACAGTGCGTTTCGGCATCCGGCTCCATGTCATTGTCAGGGAAACAGAAAAAGCGGCGTGGGATGCTGCCAATGACTTGATCCGGTATGTGGATGATGAACTCATCCAAGCGTCCCAAAAGATTTTCTCACGGTTTGACTCGGTCGGCCAGCAACGGATGACATCCCTGCACAACGGCAGCCGGGACCATCTTGAAATCAGCCCGAACCTTTGGGCCGGCGTCGGGCTCGTGCGCGGCGGGGCGGGAACGGCGCTTGTAGGCAGCCCGGAAATTGTCGCAGAAAGAATGAAGGAATATGCAGAACTTGGCATTGAAACGTTCATTTTATCCGGTTATCCGCATCTTGAAGAAGCGTACCGGACGGCTGAGCTGTTGTTCCCGTACCTGCCGCTTGAGCAGCCTGATGCCCCCGCTTCCAATATCATCAGCCCGTTCGGCGAGATTGTGGCGAACGATGCACTGCCGAAAGTATTAAAGTAAGGAGGCCGGTCTGATGTTGAAAAAACGCGTCATGCCATGGGTGGTGCCGGTTTTCCTGCTGTTTGCCTGGCAGCTTGCAAGTTCGGCCGGCATTTTGCCATCCAATGTGCTCCCAAGCCCTGTTGCCGTTGTAAAAGCGGCTTGGAGCCTCACACAATCCGGGCAGCTTTTCGATTATATCGCCGCCAGCGCAAAACGGGCACTGGTCGGATTTTTGGTTGGCGGCGGAATCGGATTTGGGCTCGGGCTGTTTACCGGGCTGTCCAAAAAAGCGGAGGGCCTGCTCGACAGTACCGTGCAGATGGTCCGGAACGTTCCCCATCTCGCCCTGATTCCGATTGTTATTTTATGGTTCGGGATCGGGGAAGAGGCGAAGCTGTTTCTCGTCGCGCTCGGCACCTTTTTTCCAATCTATTTAAATACGTTTCATGGTATCCGTTCGGTGGACAGAGCGCTGATTGAAATGGGGGGTGTTTACGGGCTGAAAGGGCCGGCGCTTTTTTGGCATATGATCCTGCCGGGGGCGCTTCCTTCCATTTTGGTCGGTGTGCGCTATGCGCTCGGGGTCACATGGGTAACCCTGATTGTGGCCGAAACGATTGCATCCAACTCCGGTATTGGCTATATGGCCATGAACGCCCGCGAGTTCATGCAGCTTGACGTTGTCGTTTTGAGCATTGTCTTATATGCCCTTCTTGGAAAACTTTCCGACTGGCTGGCAAAAATCGCGGAACAACGATTGTTAAAGTGGCACCCGTCATATCAAAAATAAAGGAGGAGGAAACGATGACGAATAAGGTGTTTGCTGTGGAAATTGAGGGGCTGGAAAAATCATTCGGCAGCCATCGCGTCCTGCGCCATCTTCATTTGAAAATAAGAAAAGGGGAATTTATTGCGATTGTCGGAAGGAGCGGATGCGGCAAAAGTACGCTCCTTAGGCTGCTTTCAGGGCTTGAAGCGGCAAGCGGCGGAAAAATTCTTATAAACGGGGCGCCTTTATCCGGCATAAATAGATCGGCGAAAATGATGTTTCAGGACGGCCGCCTGCTCCCGTGGAAAACCGTGCTTCAAAATGTCGGCCTGGGCCTTGCAGGAGACTGGAAGCATGCGGCCCGTGAAATGCTTAGAAAGGTCGGGCTGGAAGGGCGTGCGGATGATTGGCCTTCATCCTTATCCGGCGGGCAGAAACAAAGGGTGGCGCTGGCGAGGGCATTAATCCATGAGCCGGACATCCTTCTCCTCGATGAACCGCTTGGGGCGCTTGATGCTTTAACCCGGATTGAAATGCATGCGCTGATCCAGTCTCTTTGGCTCGAAAAACATTTTACAGCCATATTGGTGACGCATGACGTGGAAGAAGCAGTCGCCCTCGCCGATCGGGTAGTGTTAATCGAAGAAGGGGAAATTGCGATGGACTGCCCGGTAAAACTCCCTTATCCGCGGAAAAGGGACCACGCCCTCTTTGCAGCAACGGCCAATCATATTTTAAACCGCATTTTAGGGAGCGGCCACCCGGTTTTGCATGCAATGAAAAATTAAGGAAGAAATGGGGGATTCATATGGCGGAAAAAATAGTACTGCTGAACGGGAGCCCTTCTGCGTATACGAGATTAAATGGGATCCGTGATTATATCAGGGCCGGGTTAAGGGGGCACGGGTACGAACCGGAGCTCATCAATATCCGGGAACTTCCGGCCGGCGATTTAATGCATGCCCGGCAAAGCCCGCCCATCACCGGGGCATTAAGAAAAGTGGAAGAAGGCGATACGATAATCATTTTGACACCGGTCTATAAAGCGTCTTATTCCGGACTGCTCAAGACGTTTCTGGATCTTTTGCCGCAAAATGGCTTATCCGGCAAACAGGTGCTGCCGCTCGCCATGGGCGGCACATTCGGCCACTTGCTCGCGCTCGATTACGCCCTGAAACCGGTCTTGGCTTCGCTCGGGACAACTTGCATTGAAAAAGGGGTGTTCATTCTCGACCAACAAGTGAAAAAAAAGGATGGGTTTTATGAACTCGACCGGCAAGCGGCTGGCCGCCTGAATGCTGCTTTAAAAACAGCATTTCCGCAAATTTCCATACCGCTGTACTCTTAAACAAATCCGGCATTTGGACGATATCCAAATGCCGGCATTCGTGTAGCACGAACAACGGGAAAAGAGATAACCGGAATGCCGGCGCCCGTCATCCCATCTTTTGTTTGGGAAGTGCCGCTTTTTTCTTTTCCAGTGCAAACCGGACTTTCTCGGTTGTTTCGATCTGTGTGATGTTTCCTTCATGGATCGAAATGACCACTGTTCCAAACTCCAGTTTTTGCAATGATTCCATAATGCGGGCTACTTTCGTTTCATCAATATGAGCCATTTTTCATACCCCCCAAAATAAATTTCGTGTGTGCGTGGTGGTCCGGCCGGCCATGCGGATGATCCAAAAAAGAAAGGCCCCCTTCAAGAAAAGTTAAGAAGAGGGCGAGGCTCCTTAACTTATCTTCCAAGCTTGGCGCTTGCTGGAATTAGCACAGTATTCCCAAAAAGAATCTGTTGCTGAGGTTTCCTCGGGCCAGTCCCTCCCCCTCTCTTGATAAGCTGTATAGAAATAATTTGTTAAAACTATGATAAATAATATTATTCCGATTTGTCAACTTATATTTTCGGCATTTCAGCTGCTTTTCGGGCAAAACCGATTCGGATAGGGTATGATAATAGAAAAAGTGTGTTAAGGGTGTGAGATTGTGCCAGAGACAGATGTATCCAAGTTTGAGAAGAAAATCGAGGTGCGGAACATCCGCTTTGAAGACATTGATGATATTATGGCATTGTCGAAAAAATGTTTTCCGGGGATGGAGCCGTGGAAACACGAGCAGCTGGAAAGCCATATCCGGATTTTTCCGGAAGGGCAGTTTTGCGTGGAATACGAAGGGAAAATCGTCGGTTCCTGCTCCAGCTTAATTGTCAATTTCGATGAATACGAAGACCAGCATACATGGGATACGATCACTGCGAACGGCTACATTACCAACCATAATCCGCACGGGCTCAACCTGTACGGCATTGAAGTGATGATCGACCCGGAATACCGGCGCATGAAGTTCGGGCACCGTTTGTATGAGGCACGGAAAGAGCTTTGCCGGAAAATGAACCTTCAAAGCATCATCATTGGCGGCCGGATTCCGAATTACAGCAAATATAAAGACAAAATGACCCCGCGCGAATACGTGGAAGAAGTCGAGATGCACAATATTTATGACCCGGTTCTGTCCTTCCAGCTGCTTGAAGGGTTCCAGATTATGCGGATCAACAGGCAGTATTTGCCGGATGATACAGCATCCGCTTCATTTGCAACGCTTATGGAATGGCATAACGTCGATTATTTGCCGAAGTCCCGCCGTGTCTATCATGCTTCGTTCCCGGTCAGGATTACAGCGATCCAATATATGATGAAAAAAATTGATTCCTTCGATGATTTTGTCAGACAGGTAGAATATTATGTCGATGTGGCCGCGGATTTCGGTTCTGATTTCGCCGTTTTTCCGGAAATTTTCACCACACAGTTGATGTCCTACCTGGAAGAAAAACGCCCTGACCAGGCAGTGCGCCGGCTTTCCGGGTACACAGACCAATATATTGAACTGTTTACAGAGCTTGCCGTACGCTACAATGTCAACATTATCGGCGGGTCCCATTTTGTGGAAGAAGACGGGGGCATTTACAATGTCGCTTTTTTGTTCCGGCGCGATGGGACGATTGAGAGGCAGACCAAACTCCATATTACGCCAAATGAGCGGAAATGGTGGGGGATCGCGGAAGGAAACGAACTCAATGTATTTGATACGGATTGCGGGAAAATTGCGATTCTGATTTGCTATGATATCGAGTTTCCGGAGCTGGCCCGTGTCGCTGTCGACCACGGTGCGAACATTATTTTTGTCCCGTTTTGCACGGACGACCGCCAGGCCTATTTGCGCGTCCGCTACTGTGCACAGGCGCGGGCCATTGAAAACCAGGTGTACACCTGTATTGCGGGAACAGTCGGCAACCTGACCCACGTGGAAAACATGGATATCCAGTATGCCCAGTCCGGGATCTTTTCTCCCTCCGATTTCGGTTTTGCCCGCGATGGCATTGTCGGGGAATGCGATCCCAATGTCGATACCGTCGTTGTCGGCGATGTCGATCTTGAGAAGCTGCGCCGCAACCGCAACAGCGGCTCCGTCCGGCAACTGGCCGACCGGAGAAGGGATTTGTATCAGATTAAGATCAACACCAAGGCCTGAGCATGACGGACTGGACGCAAGACCGGCCGGGCAGCCGCCAAGTGCCTGAACGGCTGCTCGGAAAAACCGGATACCGCATCAAAAAACCGCTTAGAGGATGGAAGCTCTAAGCGGTTTTTCATGATTCAGGCGATCTTCAGCACGACCATCAGGCTGGTCATCAACACAATGCTGATCAAAATGGACAACGAGTTAAACGTGCTGGACATGGCGACATTGCCGCCGCATTTCTGGGTAAATGCCGTGCAGACGGCGGAAATCGGCGCAAACGCGATAATCACGAGCACGAGCCGAACTTCAAGCGGCAGCGGCAGCAGGAAATAAAAGAATGCTGCAAACAGGATGGCCATTCCGTAACGGATGATAACGGCTTTTAAGATGCCCGCAACCTGGCTTTTTTCAAGCCGGAGTTCAAAACCGATCCCGATCATCAGCATGGCCAGAAAGCCGTTTGCCTGTCCGACGATTCCGGTAAATGTGGTCACGCCTGCCGGCAATGTAATATGCAAAAGCGACAGCGCAAGCATGATCAGATAGGTATCCATCGGGATGGATGAAAACATTTTTTTTAGGTAAGATGCCGCATTTGTTCTTTCGTTGTTGGCAACGGCGGAAGCAATCGAATATGTGCCGCCCGTGCATAAAACCGAATTGCCGGCATCGAACAGGCAGGTTGCCACTACACCAACGGGCCCCAGGAAATTTTGTACATAGGGGAGCGTAAAACAGCCAATATTATAACCAGAATAATTGATCATGTTAAAGGCTTTTTCCATATGGGTACGGCGCCAGGAAACGATATAGCCGGTTGCAATCATCACTAGATTGCAAAAGACGCCGATTGCAACAAGCATCAGCAGCGAAGTTTCAAGGGAGAGTTTTTCAAAATTTGTAATCACGGCGCATGGCAATGTAATGTTTAAAACCATGCGGGAAACCAGCTGAAAATCATCCGGCTTAAAAAATCCAATCCGCTTCAAAATGTAACCGAGCACAATGATCAAAATAAACGAAGCGGCTTTCGTCAACACAACACCCACATTTTTCCCAGCTTTCTTTTTGATCTAATTTCATTAAAAAACAATGAGAAAGAAACGGCAAGGAAAATTTTTGGCAACTCTGTCCTGGTTATTCAGATAACAGGTTAGTTCTTTTTTATCACAGTTCAAAATAAGGCATAAAAAATGATTTGATCCTATTTGAAAATGAAGTCAGCCACCTGGTAAATCTTTTCCATGAAAACGGCATTCCTTTTTCATTCGGAAAAATTTTTGCTGCGTCTGTTTTTGCTTTTGTCCAAATATATTAATAGAGGGATCGGCGTGCGATGCTGTTTTTCCGTTCCCGAAATGGATTGGCAAAGGCAGGGGTGACGTGTTTTTGTGATTTTAAAAATTTACTTGCTCAACCTGATTAGTGATCTGGATAATCTTCTTATTATTACAACCGTGGTCCGGAAATACGGCTATGAGCCAAAGCGTCTGTTTTTTTATATCGTTGTATGTCTGACAGCCAGCCGTACAATTTATGTTGCGATGATTCAGTATTTAACAGGGATTCCGGGATTCCGCGTCTTGGCAGGGATGATTCTCCTCTATATTGCTTTCCGTTTTGTAAGTTCCATCCAGCCTGATTCCGAGGCAAGGCCCGTTCCAAGCATCCCGGCCGCCAAAATGCTGTTAATTGTGCTTGCGGCTGATTTTCTCGTCTGTATGGACAGTGTTTTGATCACGTCCGGCATTTCCGCCAATTTGCTGTACACGATGGCTGGCATGGCCTTAAGCTTAACGACTGTACTCGCTTTCTTCGAGTTCTTTTCTGAAATACTGGATAAAATTTCATTGGTGCAGATTGTTGCCGGCGGTCTGATTGCACATGTTGCGGTCACCGGCATCTTTAAAGATCCGGTCATGAAATACCCTGTGAGCCTGTTGGAAAAAGTTTGGGGATTTCAATTAAACGAATGGATCAACTTCATTGCGCTGGATGCCGCCATCTTTTTGATATTAGCCGGGTTCATGATAAAGGCAAGAAACAGGGCCTGACCAGATTCGCCGAAAGAAGAGCCGGCTGCCAGGATGCGCGAACGTCCGGGCCGGCAGCACAGTTTAAAAACAGCCCGCTTCCGGCAAGGGAACAGCTCGGCGCGTTCGCAGCGATATACTGGATTGGAGTCCCGAAAGCCGGTCTTAGAGTGTCATATAGCAATGAAAAGCCCCCCTAGTTCGTGTGAAAGATTCCGCTCACGAACCGGGGGGGGTTTGTTTCGTTGCGGAGACAGCCTTCCTTACAGAGATGGGAAGTTCATTCGGAATAATAACAATTTTAAAAAATGCAAAGAATTCCGCTCAATGATTTGACATTTTGGCTAATGCGTTACGGATCAAAACAAGCTAATATGAATTTATACAAATCAGAAAGTTCATTTAAAGGGGCAATCAGAATGGCTGAAAACTTGCCTTCCACTGAAGTGATGGTGGATGAATTGAAGGAATGGGACAAAAAATATTTTATTCACCCGACGACATCCCCCGGGATCCACGTAAAAGAGGGGCTGCCGATTATTTTTAAGGAAGGCAGGGGTGAACAGTCCCTATACATCGGGCTTCTGAAACAATGCCTCCTCGCTGCCAAAGCGAGGGATTTTTTTGCGGATTAAATAGAAACACAACTTTTTTCCTATATAAATTGGTTTTATCACAACTATATTCCTAAAATGGTAAATTTTCTATGAGATTACAGTTGAATTACGTTTTCATAGAATGATTGAAAGTGGGGGTGAATTTTTTTAAAATAGGGTTTGTGAGTGAAACAAACCATGACCCTTTATATATAGCCAATGAAAATTTTTTTAAACATCCAGGAGGTTTTCGATCTTGACTCGAAAAAAAGTATTGTCTGTTACCGCCGGCATGACATTAGCGTCTTTAATTGTAGGTTCTGCATCAACGGAAGCAGCTACATACACGGTCAAAAAAGGAGATTCGTTGTGGAAGATTTCCCAACAATACCATACAACGGTTTCCCAAATTAAAAGTGATAACCATTTGACAGGCGATATTATTTATCCGAATCAGAAATTTAAGGTGCCGTCTAATACACCAAAAAAATATAAAATTGTATCAGGGGACACGCTTTCCGCCATTGCAAAAAAATACGGCGTTAAAGTATCCCAATTGAAAGAGTGGAACCATTTAAACTCTGATTTAATTTATGCCGGAGATATCCTGAAAATTAACAGTTCTTCCGCTACAACCAGCAGTACTGCCAATAGTACTGCCAACAGTACTGCCAACAGTACTGCGAATCGTAACGCCAACAACAGCACTGCCAACAGCAGCGCTGCAAATAACACCGCCAAAAGTGCTGCGGCGCAAAGAAGCACAGCGCCAAACGGCACATATAAAATTGTATCAGGGGACACGCTTTCCGGCGTTGCGCAAAAATTCGGCGTGACCGTCTCCCAATTGAAAGAATGGAACCATTTAAGCTCTGATTGGATTGTTGCCGGAAGTGCTTTAAAAGTGGACGGCCCATCCAGTGCTGTAAGCAGCTCGCAATCCAATCAATCGTCTGGCACAGCAAGCAGCTCAAATGGTGCAGGTAGCACAAGCGCAAGTTCACAGACAAGCGGTTCGTCCAGCACGGCAAGCAGTTCGTCCAACAATTCGGGCAGCACAACTGCAAATGGTTCAACCAGCACGCAAAGCAGTTCACAAGCGGGCAGCTCACAATCTAATCAATCGTCCGGTACTGCAAGCAGTTCGTCTAACGCCGGGAGCAGCTCAAATGGAAGCAGTTCATCCAGCTCGGCAAGCACAAGCAGCTCACAAGCAAGCGGCTCAAGGTCCGTTTCCAAAAACGTTGTATCAAGTTCAAATTCAGGCTCTTACAGCGGCTCTGCAGTGGCACAAGTTGCACAAAAATATATCGGCGCACCGTACCGTTTCGGCGGAACCACGCCATCCGGATTTGACTGCAGCGGCTTTGTTTACTATGTACTTAACGAGGCCGGCAAATCCATTGGCCGTCTGGATGCAGCAGGATTCTACAGCAACTCCTACAGGGTAAGCAGCCCGCAGCCTGGAGATCTCATTTTCTTTGAAAATACCTACAAATCCGGAATCTCGGACGTCGGTATCTATCTCGGAAACAACCAGTTTATCTCTGATTCGGACAAGAGCGTCTCGATCAAAAGCTTAAGCAACCCTTACTGGAACTCCCATTTCAACAGCATCAGGAGACTCTATTAAGATAAAAAAAGCCGGCGGCATGCCGGCTTTTTTCATACCCTTTTTTATTCTCCCGTTTTACAGGTTCTGTTCAAATCTAACACAACCCATTTTAAAATGCTCCCCTACCATGCTTTTCCCAATAAAAATTACTCATTTTTCGCATAAAAGGGTTGACTGAAAGCGTTTTTGGTATTAAGATGTAATCAATATAACCAAAAGATAACCAAAACATGATAAAGGAAATACGGCATGTCAAATGGTTATCGTGCTGTGCCGCCGTGGTTTTAATAGAGTGAAATCATATTTGCTTTATAAACGAGGAGGATGGAGATGTCAGGAGTAACGGTAAGTGTGGAAAAACTAAAGAATTATATAAACGGTGAATGGGTTGAAAGCAAAACGTCACAATTTGAAGCTGTATACAATCCGGCAACTGAAGAAATCATTGCACGCGTTCCGATTTCTACAAAAGAAGAAGTGGACGAAGCTGTCCGGGCAGCGGCAAAAGCATTTCAAACCTGGAAAAATGTTCCGGTGCAAAAACGCGCCCGGATTCTATTTCATTTCCATCAATTATTGCAAGAGAACAAGAATGAACTTGCGAGAATTATTACTGTTGAAAACGGCAAAAATCTCACGGAAGCGCTGGGGGAAGTTGGCCGCGGGATCGAAAATGTGGAATTTGCATGCGGTGCCCCGACTTTAATGATGGGTGATTCCTTGACGACGATCGCAACAGATGTTGAAGTGACAAATTACAGATATCCGATTGGGGTTGTCGGCGGGATTACGCCGTTTAACTTTCCAATGATGGTGCCGTGCTGGATGTTCCCGGTTGCTATTGCGGTTGGCAATA
>NZ_JARTJQ010000012.1:0-1743 GCF_036225245.1 Weizmannia sp. CD-2023 | reverse complement strand
CGTATAAAGATGGATAACGGGGATGTTGAGGCGCGCGAAATTCACTCGCTTTCCGCGGGCGGCCGGCGAGCCTCCTCGCTCGTACCTCGCTGCGGGGTCTCTCCTGGCTCGCTTTTCCCGCAGGAGTCTCGTAAATTTCGCGCGCCTCAACGATCAGTCCCCACTGAGCCAGGCTTAAAACGAAAGCTCTAATATTTTGCTTAAATGTCCCATTGCCGATGAACTGCTTGAATGCAGGGCAACTGATCCGTGCTTTACGCCCACTGACGGGCGTACAGGCTGCTTGAGTAGTTGAGACATCCTGATGGATTGTTTCAAGTTCCGTTGCTTTCTCTCGCTTCTTGAACGGTGTTTCAGATAGGCTTCTCTCAATGTCCCATTGAGTATGCCTTGTTTGATTTTCACCATGGCTTCTGCGCCAAGTTCACTCCAATGCATGCCCCTTTTTTTCATCCTGAAGGAGATATGCCTTTGATTCGATTCCATCGCTCCTAGGCCTCTCGCACCTTCCGGCACGTTTTTCACCCTGTCTCTCCAGTCAAAAATGCGGTCCCAGTTTTTCAAGATATACGAACGGAATTCCTTGATTTTCTTGAGAGCCTTTTTATCCGTCAAGGTGCTTTCGTGCGTATCCAAATATAACGTGAATTGGTCCAGGTCATGCGTTCTAATCGCTTTTCTAATTTGCTCCTTGATCTCGCTCTTTCCGCCCCCAAATGTCCTTATGATGGCTTGTGCAACGTGGTAGGTATCCAGCTGGTTGAGCACCGGAAATTCCGACTGTGAGAATGCTGTTTGAAACCGTTCAGCTGTGTACCCAGCACCTCCATCACTGTTTGTAATGACATGCGCTTTTTCGAGGGAATAGGTGTTGGCAGCTGTGGCTTGGACTTCATCCCAAAATGTCTGAATGTCTTCCGTCGTCATGATGACTGTGGGCTGACGCAGGGAGACCCTTTTTCCATTGGTTTCCCAACCTTCATAGAGAATGGCGTGGTGGACTTCCATACTCTGTTTCTTTTTTAGTCCCCGAACGAATACACCATCTGCTTCAGAAAACAGGTAGTCTACCTTCTTCCCCTCAGGCAGGGAAACAGCTATTTCTAGCTCTTCTACAAGTGCCTTATCGGCTTCCGCCTGAGTTTTCCCTACGTGTTTTACCATGTTCCCTACAGTTGTGTGACTAAGACTCACTGCTGTCCACTCTTTTAAAATATCAGCTACTTCCCGATAGGTGTTCTCACTTGCCAACTCTGCCACCTTTAATTCCACTAACGGGCTGTATCGTTGGTGTGGTACCAGCCCTAACCATTCATCCAGAGGATAATGGGAATTTCCTCTCTTGTCATGCATTAATGAGCGTTTAAAGGTCACACTTCCAAATAGAAACTGAATGTTTCTGTTATCACTCCGGCAGTACACCCAGCCCTCCTCTAACTTCTCCTGTTTAATTATTTTATCTAACTCTTCAAATATTTCCCCAACCCATTGTGTAAAAGCCTTCTGCATCAGAAGTTTAAGCTGTTCTTCAAATTCGATAAGACTCTTTGTATCCTTTAATAATCCAGCAATTATTGATATAATATCCATGGGAAGACCTCTCTCTCTAGATGTTCATCTTGAAGTGTACAATTAGATGATAGAGCGTCTTCCCATTTTTTTCCACTCATCTGCCCCGTCGAGTAAAATTTTACACATACAAAAACCGTCTGTTATTCCCGTACTGTATTTTATTCATCTGGA
>NZ_JARTJQ010000011.1:0-45322 GCF_036225245.1 Weizmannia sp. CD-2023 | reverse complement strand
TCTTTGGCCGCCCGGATGATCGCATCGGCATTTAAATAGCTTTGATTGACAGGCGGTTTGCCGATGCAATATGCTTCATCCGCCTCGCGGACAAAAAGGGCCCCCGCATCCGCCTCGGAATACACCGCTACGGACTTAATACCGAGCTTTTTACACGTACGGATTACCCGCCGCGCAATCTCTCCCCTGTTGGCAATCAGAATTTTTTTGAACAAATGGCAACGCTCCTTTCCATTCGAATGCAAACTTGTGCGACGCAAGTCTTCCAATCTTCTCTTCTATCCTAGCAGCCAAGCTTTCTGGCAATAACAAGCCGCTGGATTTCGGATGTGCCTTCGCCGATTTCCATCAGTTTGATGTCGCGAAGATGACGCTCCACGTCGTACTCGCGCATATAACCGGACCCGCCGTGGATCTGGATCGCCTGGTTGCAGACGCGGAATCCCATCTCCGACGCAAACAGTTTTGCATAAGCGGCTTCTTTGCTGAACGGTTTTCCTTGATCTTTCAGCCATGCCGCTTTGTACACGGCATTTCGGGCAAGATCGATTTCCATCGCCATATCGGCAAGTTTGAACTGGATCGCCTGGAATTTTGAAATCGCTTGGCCGAACTGCATCCGTTCTTTCGCATATCGAAGTGCTTTTTCGAATGCAGCTTGGGCAATCCCGACCGATAATGCGGCAATGGAGATGCGCCCACCGTCCAGCGTATACAAAAACTGGCTAAATCCTTTGTTTTCGTCGCCAAGCAGGTTTTCACGCGGGACACGGACGTTTTCGAGCACGATCTGGCACGTGTTGGATCCGCGGACGCCCATTTTTTCATACGGGCTTGTAATCGCCACGCCCGGTGCATCGGCCGGCACGATGATGGCGGAAATGATGTTACGACCGTTTTCCCTTTTGCCGGTTACAGCTGTCACGATCACCTGGCGGGCGTATTCGGCGTTTGTAATCCAGCATTTCTCGCCGCTTATCACCCATTCATCGCCGTCAAGCACCGCTTTTGTCCTTGTTCCGCCGGCATCGGATCCGGCGTTTGGTTCCGTAAGCCCGAATGCGCCGAGCGCTTCGCCTTTTGCCATCGGAACGAGCCACTTCTGCTTCTGTTCTTCGGTGCCGAAATAGTAGATCGGGCTTGCGCCGAGGCTTGTATTTGCGGCATAGCTGAGCCCTGTTCCCCCGCATGCCTTGCCGATTTCTTCGACCGCGATGCAATAAGAGATGGTATCCCCGCCTGCTCCGCCGTATTTTTCCGGAAAAGGGATGCCTAAAAGGCCGAGATTGCCGAGCTTTTGAAACGTCTCCATCCGCATTTTCCCGGTTTCGTCTACTTCTCTTGCATACGGTTCGATCTCCTTCTCAGCAAAGTCCCGAACCATCTCCTGCAGCATAATCTGTTCTTTAGACAATTCGAAATCCATAGGCTTCCTCCTTTTGCGGCGCAGGATAATCCGGTGCGCCGGTTTTTTTGCATTCTTGCTGACTTTTCAGGTGCAGCCGCCGGGATTGCGAAAAAATCAACCGCCGCATACTCCTTTTTCCAGTTCGCTTCCGATTCCCTGTAAAACGCTGCAAGGGACCGGCGGGCAAACAGTAACGCCCTTCTTTTTACTGGCGGCCCGGCCGGTTTCCTGTCAAAAATGTGGAGGGCAAACCTTCCTTTTTAAGCATTGTTTATCTTTCCGCCCTGCGGCTGGCCACCAGCTGTTCAATGCGCGCAATGGTTGCGGGATCCTCGAGGCCGGTCATATCCCCTGTAGCCGCACCGTTTACGACAATTTCCTTTAACAAGCGGCGCATGATTTTCCCGCTCACTGTTTTGGGCAACGTGTCCGTAAACAAAATCGCTTTCGGCACGGCAATTTTCCCGATTTGATCGACAATCCGGGCCTTGATCGCTTCTTTCAGTTCTTCACTTTCCTCCGTCCCGTCGCTCAAACGCACAAAGCAGACCGGCACCTCGCCCTTGATTTCATCCGGCACGCCAATGACAGCGGTTTCAGATACACCCGGGGTTTCGAGCACCGCACTTTCCATTTCCATCGTGCTCAGCCTGTGCCCTGCAACATTGAACGCATCATCCGAACGGCCGGTGACCCATACGTAGCCGTCCTCATCAATCATCGCCAGGTCGCTTGCATAGTAGCAGCCGTCCACCTGGCTGAAATACGAGCCGAGATAACGTTCCGGCTCTTTCCAAAGCGTGCGGCACAGCATCGGAAACGGCTTTTGAATGACAAGGTTTCCGAGCGTCCCCCGCGGCACCGGATTTCCTTCCTGATCGACGACATCGATTACAGCGCCTAAAAACGGCCTGCCCGCAGAACCCGGTTTCATCGGGGTCAGCCAGGCGGCACCGGCAAGCGGCGATCCGGCTGTTTCCGTCTGCCCCCATGTGTTATTCACGCAAATCTTTTTTCTCCCGAGCACTTCATATGTCCACTGCCATGTTTCCGCATCAAACGGCTCGCCGACAAGGGAGACGACATCCAGGCACGACAAATCATATTTTTCAAGCGGATGCTCCCCCATGCTTTTCAACATCCTCAGTGCGGTCGGAGCTGTAAACAATTTGTTCACCCGGTACTTTTCAATGATCCGGTAAAACCGGTCTTTTTCCGGATAATCAATCGCCCCTTCGTAAAAGACGGTTGTGACACCGTTTGAAAGCGCGCCGGCAATGCCCCAAATATGCATCGTAAGCCAGCCGATATCCGCCGAGCACCAGAGCACATCGTCATCGCGATGGTCCATATGGTACTTGGCGTAAATGTAATTTTGCACAACAAACGCCATGCCGGAATGGACTACACCTTTTGGTTTCCCGGTCGTGCCGCTTGTGTAGAACACAATGCCGTACTCATTTGCTTCCAGCCGCTCCGGCTCACAATGGATGCTTGCCTTCCTTGTTTCTTCATGCCACCAATAGTCGCGTCCCGCCTGCATATTAACATCCGTCCTGAGCCGGTCCACCACGACGACCGCTTTGACAGACGGAATGTCCGGCACAACCCGGTCGACTTTTTCCTTGAGAAAAATCTTTTTCCCTCTCCGTTCGGTTGCATCGGCCGTCACGATGACTTTCGGTTCAAAATTCACAAGCCGGTCTTTCAGCGATTTTTCCGAGTATCCGGAAAAAATGGTATTGTAAATCGCGCCAATCCGGAAGCACGCAAGCACGGCGATTGCCGCTTCCGCTAAGTTTGGCAGGAAAATCGCCACGCAGTCGCCTTTTTTTACGCCGAACCCGCGCAGCACATTGCTGAACCGGTTTACTTCTGCAAGCAGCATATGATAAGTGAAAAACTTCGAATCGCCGTTTTCCCCTTCCCATATGAGCGCCGTCCGATTGCCGGCGCCGTTTTCGACATGGCGGTCAAGCAGGTTCACACACGGGTTGCTCACCCCGCCTTCAAAAAAGCGGAACCCGGGGAGGCTGCCTGCCATTGTTTCCTTCCACGGTTCATACCAGGTGAGCTTATTGGCAACGCGCCCCCAAAATACTGCCGGATCCGTTTGCGACAGGCGCAGCAGTTCCTCGAATGCTTCACTTGAACCGATTTCGGTTGAACGGATTTTATCATCACTTGGATAAACGAGTTTGCTTTTGGCAATGCCGCTTTGTTCCATGGACATGCTCCTTTCCGGTGATCGGTCGGAAAAATGAATTTAATTTTTTTAAAAATCTTTTTTATATCTTTATCCCGCGCCAAACTGTTCGCGGAGTTTGAATTTCTGCACTTTTCCGGAAGGCGTGCGCGGAATTTCTTTCACGAAAATGACCTTGCGCGGTTTTTTATAGCTTGCAAGATGGCGTTTGCAAAATTCGGCCACTTCTTTTTCTGTCAGCCGCGCGCCATCTTTTTTTACAATAATGGCGCAAACCGCTTCAATGTACTTCGGATCAGGGATGCCGATCACAGAGACTTCTTTCACCGCTTCGTGGCGGTAAAGCACATCTTCTATTTCGGCAGGATAAATGTTTTCCCCGCCGCTCCGGATCATATCTTTCTTCCTGCCGGCAACGGTCAAAAACCCTTCCGGATCAAAAAAGCCGAGATCCCCTGTTTTGCACCAGCCATCCGCAAACGTCTCCATTGTCGCTTCCGGTTTTTTCCAATATCCTTCTGAAACAGCAGGGCTCTTAATGAGAATTTCCCCTACTTCTCCTGCAGGAAGCGGGTTCCCGGCATCATCTGCAATTTGAATCGCAGTCAAAGGCATCGGTTTTCCGACTGTACTGCCTTTTCTTGCGGCATCCTGCGGGTCGAGTGAAGCGGCAATCGGCTGCCCTTCTGTCAAACCGTACACCTGGACGACGCCAATGTGCGGAAAATGCGCCCGGATGCTCTCCAAAGCCCACGGCATGAGCGGATCTCCGCCGGTGTAAATCGTCTTCAGCGCTTCCAGCCGGTACTTCGCCAAATCCGGCAAATGCAGCATTTCATAGATCATAAATGGGAATAAAAAACAGCATGTTACCCTTTCCTTTTCCATGACGGACAGGACTCTCCGGATCTCGAAGTTTTTGCTTTTTGTAATGATGACGGTTCCGCCCCGCATGAGAACCGGCAAAGCAATGTCTTCCATTGCGCCGACATGGTAGAGCGGCCCTGTTGTCATGGCCGTTTCCCGGGCTGAAAACCCCCATTTCAAAGCTTGAATGGCTGAAAACCAGAATGCCGTATTATGCGTCCAAATTGCACCTTTTGGCCTTCCCGTCGTCCCGGACGTATACATCAGCATCACCGGGTCATTTAAGTGGATGGACGGCACCAAGGGGTCTTCCTGCTCCCCTTCCCCGAGCACGGAAAACGGC
Organism: Weizmannia sp. CD-2023; assembly: GCF_036225245.1. Classification (NCBI taxonomy): domain Bacteria; kingdom Bacillati; phylum Bacillota; class Bacilli; order Caryophanales; family Bacillaceae; genus Heyndrickxia; species Weizmannia sp. CD-2023. The sequence continues at coordinate 40,498 of NZ_JARTJQ010000011.1, read as the reverse complement.
TGCGCCCATCCCGGAACGGCTGATGCTCCATCCTGAAGGCAGATCAATTGTTCAACCGGCACCTCGTGCTGAATCGGCTCAATCCGCCCGGTCATACCTGCGTGAAAACATAATATTTTTGTGCCGGAGTCGTTTAAGCAATAGACCAGTTCGGGGCTTGACAAGCGGAAATTCAAGCGGACTGCAATTGCCCCGATTTTCGCCGCCGCAAAATAAAGGCCGAAATACTCAAGGCAGTTGTAGAGCAAAATACCGACCCGGTCCCCTTTCCGGACGCCAAGCCGGGCAAGCCTGTTTGCATAAGCATTGGAAATCGCGTGCAATTCCTTGAAAGTCCATGCTCTTCCGGTTTCTTCCTGCACCGCAGTTTTTCCGGAAACAGCTGGATCCGGATCTTCTGCAATGTTCTTGATCATCCAGCCTACGTGCAACCATCTTCCCCCTTTCCAACACGTTGATGCCCTGTAAAAAGCAAGAACCATGCCAGCTTGAAAAGAAGCGGAAAACAACATGTACGTGTTGGAAAAGGCGGCCGGGTTTCCCGATTTCCGAAACGTTCCTTTACCAATTTATGATGCAAACAGCGGCTTTATGGCAGAAAAACAGATTCGGAATTTCAGAAGGCCAATCCGGATTTCCGGATCTATATCAGCTGGACGAAACATGACTAAAAAAATATTGTCTGGCGCAAAAAATAGTGCTCATGCAAGTGGATGTTTGGGCTTGATGTCAAAACTTACATAGAAGCAATATCTATCCTGATCGTTTGACGTGAAAAACTGCGTTCATTTTACCTCAATACGAAGCTTTTTCATTTTGTCGTAAAGCGTGGAGTGGCCAATCCCGAGGGCTTTAGCCGCCTGTTTTTTATCAAAACAGGCAGCCCGCAGCGCTTCCTCAATGATCTGTTTCTCTGCTGCCTCCATCCTTTCTTTCAAACTGTATTCTTTTTTTCTGTTTGCATGTTCGCGGATTCCGTCAGGCAGGTCCTCTAACCCGATCCTGTCCGAAGAGGCCATGTAGACCGCTGCATGAACGGCATTTTCCAGTTCGCGGATGTTTCCCGGCCAATTGTACCTTTCGAGTGCAGAAAGAGCCTCAGGGCTGAAGCCGGTGACCCTTTTGCCGAGGCCGGATGATGCTTTTTTTAAGAAATGCCGGGCCAAGAGCGGGATATCTTCCGCCCTGGTGCGGAGCGGGGGAATATCCAGCTGGACGGCATTGATGCGGTAGTACAAATCTTTTCTGAAACGGTTTTGCCCGACCAGTTCTTTAAGCGGCTGGTTTGTCGCCGCGATGATACGGACATCGATCGGTTTTGGATGGATCGCGCCGACCGGTTCGATTTCTTTTTCCTGCAGAACGCGCAATAGTTTTACCTGCATCATCACCGGCATGTCGCCAATCTCATCGAGAAAAACCGTCCCTCCTTCCGCAGCCTGGAACTTGCCGGGCTTGCCGCCTTTTTTTGCGCCGGTGAACGATCCTTCTTCATACCCGAACAGCTCGGATTCCATGAGGTGTTCGGGAATCGCGCCGCAGTTGATTTTGATAAACGGCCCGCCGCTCCGGTCGCTGCAGCTGTGAATGCTATGGGCAACCAGTTCCTTTCCGGTTCCGCTCTCCCCGGTAATCAAAACGGTGATATCCCCGCGCGCCACCTTTTTGATTTTTTCTTTCAATAGCGCCATTTGCCCTGAGCCGCCGATCAGATCGCCCAGCATATATTTCACGCCGGCTGCACGGGGCTGCTTCTCAAGTAAAAACCGGCTTTGCGACAGCATATGCCGGATATGGGTGTTCAGCTTTTTCCAATCATACAGATCCCTGAAAATGATAATCCCTACAGCCCCAAGAATCTTTCCATCTTCAATAATTGGAATCCGGTTTGCAATGACATATTCGCCTCTTAAAAACTGCAGCTGGGCAAGTTCGGCTTTTCCCGTTTTCACCACAAGATGCATTCTCGTATTTTCAATTGCATGGGTCACGTGTTCGCCAATCACTTCGTTTCGTTCCACTTTCAAAAAATCGCAAAAATTGCGGCTCATGTAACGGATGTATCCTTCTTGGTCCACGATCAATGTGCCAGAATATGTTTTTTCAAACACGATGTCCAACAACCTGGTGTTGAGAAATTTTTCACTGATCATGCCATTCCCCTTTTCCATGCTGAAGTTACGGACTTGATTTTTGAAAGCGTTTACATATTTCATTGTACCTTTCCTGGCGTTTTCAATCAACCGTCTTTGCATGGACGGCAGGGGAGGTCGTTCCACATGCAGAGCTTTGCATTTCATTTTGTCTTTTTGGCAGTACTTCTAATATGTAGGCATTTTACGCGGAGTCCCTCTTTTTTGATGGATTTTAAAGTACAGCACGTATGAAATAAATCTGTTTAATAGTTTCTAAGAGACCATTCGTTGTGCCGAAATTTGCGCACAAAAGCTCCGCCATTTTCTTTCATGGTTGAGAAGATGAAAGACAAATGAACAACTTCCTTGCAGTGAATTCTCCTTCATCACGGTCATGAAGGACAAATGAACAGCTCCCTTGCAATGAAATGTCCTTCATCACGGTTATGAAAGACAAATCATAAGCGAACCGCCGCTTTCAAATACTTTTTGCTACCCAGGAGACAAACCTTTAAATGTCCTTCGAGTACCCCACTCGAACGGCATATGATTTCCCAAATGAATGTATGGCGTGGCCCTGCCGGCAATGTATAGTGACTTTTGGCATGCCATCAAAAAACAGTTCGCATGTGCGGGCGCCTCTTATATACTTCCCAATTAAAAAAGCCGCCCCGCCGTTTGGCAGAGCAGGCTCCTGATCATTTTTTCTCCTCGAAAACTTTCCGGATCCGTTCAATTGCCCATTCCAGCTCTTCTTCCGTTATGACAAGCGGCGGGGCAAAGCGGATGACATTTTCATGCGTTTCTTTGCAAAGCAGCCCTTCCTCTTTCAATGCTTCGCAATAGGAGCGCGCCGGTTCCGTGAGCTCCACGCCGATGAAAAGGCCGCGGCCGCGGATTTCCTTAATCGACGGGTGCTTGATTTCACGCAGTTTCTCCAGGAGCACCTGTCCAAGCCGGAGCGAGCGTTCCACCAGTTTTTCTTCTTCAATCACCTCAAGGCTTGCGATCGATACCGCGCATGCAAGCGGATTGCCGCCGAACGTTGAGCCGTGCGACCCCGGGTTGAATACACCCAGTATTTCTTTATTTGCAGCTACACAGGAAATCGGCATGACACCGCCGCCAAGCGCTTTCCCAAGAATGAACACATCCGGGGTAACACCCTCCCAGTCAACCGCAAACAACTTGCCGGTCCGGCCTAACCCGGTTTGCACCTCGTCTGCCATGAAAAGCACCCGGGACGCGCGGCAAATATCCGCTGCTTCTTTTAAAAACCCGGCCGGCGGAATGTTGATGCCAGCTTCCCCCTGGATCGGCTCAACAAGGAACGCTGCCGTATTCGGAGTGATGGCTTCCCGCAGCGCTTCCGCATCCCCGTACGAAATGAGCTTGATGCCCTCAATCATCGGCCCGAAGCCGCGTTTATATTCTTCTTCCGATGAGAGCGACACCGCAAGCAACGTACGGCCATGGAAATTTCCGGTACAGGCAATGATTTCCGCTTTATTGTCCGGCACGCCTTTCACATCATATGCCCAGCGCCGTGCAGCTTTGACCGCCGTTTCCACCGCTTCCGCCCCGGTGTTCATCGGCAGCACCATATCCTTTTTCGTCAGTTGGCACACTTTTTCGTACCATTCGCCAAGTTTGTCGTTATAAAACGCGCGTGATGTGAGCGTCACACGGTCCGCCTGGTCTTTTAATGCCTGAATGATCTTCGGGTGGCGGTGCCCCTGGTTCAGTGCCGAATAAGCGCTCAGCATATCCATATAGCGGCGGCCGTCCGGATCCTTCACCCACACCCCTTCCGCTTCCGAAATGACAACCGGAAGCGGCGCATAATTATGCGCACCGAACTGTTCCGTTTTTTCAATTACTTGCTTCGCTTGCTCTTTTACTTGTGCCATTTTGTTTCTCCCTTCTTTTCAATGTCCCTATCCATTCATATGCAAAAAGAATGCCATCATGAAAAAAAGGCCTTCGTGCGGTTTTTTCAGTGAAAATGCAAAAAATTTTTGCATAAAGCCGCAAAATATTTTAAAATTTTTATCATCGAAGGGGGTGGACGCAACATGGAAGAAACAAAAGATGTACTCCTCGCGTTGTACGAAACAATGATGAATCTCGTCGATGCCGGCATTCATGCAGTGGATGAAGAAGGGCGCACGATGATTTACAATCAAAAAATGCGGGATATTGAGGGGATGGACAGCCGTGAAGTACTGTATAAAAAGTTGGAAGATGTTTTCCGCTTTCGCAGCAGTGAAGAAAGCACCTTGTTAAAGGCGCTCAAAACCGGAGAAGAAAGCCATCTTGTCAAACAGACGTACTTTAATAATAAAGGCCGCGAAATTACTTCCGTCAACCATACGTATCCGTTTTATTATAAAGGAAAATTGGCGGGCGCTGTTGAAATTGCGGAGGACATTACGAAAATTGAGCGCCTCATCCGCCGAAACCACGAGCCCCATACCGGATATACATTTCACCATATTATCGGGAAAAGCAAGGCGATTTCCGAAGTCATTGAATTTTCAAGGCGCGCCGCCCGCACTTCCTCCTATGTGCTGATTATCGGTGAAACCGGGACGGGAAAAGAGTTGTTCGCGCAAAGCATCCATTATGAAAGCGAAAGAAGCCGGGGACCGTTCATCGCGCAAAACTGCGCTGCGCTTCCCGACAATCTCATTGAAAGTATCTTATTTGGCACGAAGAAAGGGGCATTTACAGGTGCTGTTGACCGCGCAGGGCTGTTCGAACAGGCGGACGGCGGCACGCTTCTGCTCGACGAAATCAATGCGTTGAACATTCATTTGCAGGCAAAGCTTTTGCGCGTGCTGCAAGAGAAAAAAGTGAAACGGATCGGGGGCACGCAGGAAAAGCCAGTGGATGTGCGCGTGATCGCCACCATGAACGAAACGCCTTACGAAGCGATTGCAAATCACCGGCTGCGCAAAGATTTGTATTACCGGCTTGGTGTCGTGACGCTGTTTATCCCGCCGTTACGGGACCGGCTGGAAGATTTGCCCCTTCTCACCGGCCATTTTATTCAAAAATACAATCCCCTTTTTCAAATGAATGTCAGGGGGATCACACCGGAAGTGCTCACTTTCTTCCGGTCGTACCGCTGGCCTGGCAATATACGCGAGCTGGAGCATATGATTGAGGCAGCGATGAATGTCATGCTCGATGAAGACATGATTGAACTCCGCCATCTGCCCATGCAGTACCGGCAGTCCGGCCACTTCAATTCGCCGGCGGAAAAATCACCGCTTTTAAAAGACCGGCTGTTTGAATACGAGAAGCATTGTATTTTAGAAGCGCTTGAGGCAAACGGGTCGAATATATCAAAAGCAGCAGAACAGCTCGGGTTAAGCCGGCAAAGTCTCCAGTACCGGATGAAACGGCTCGGGATTTGACGCATGTCACTACAACTATGCTTGCCGGCTTTTTGGCCGGCTTTGAGATCACCTCTAGCCAGAGAGTAAGAAAACAAAAAGGCAGGGGATTCAACGAATTTCCACTGCCAATTACAGGGCATCCGCAAGTGCTTGAAGGCTATCAAAATACTGAAAATCAAATCAGCACTACCATCCAACTGCTGGACGAGAAAATCAAAAAATTAGCTTCCACCAATGCAGACATTAAAAAAAGCTATTCTGGCCGAACGCTTGAAAATACAGAAAAAGGGGCAATGAGCATGGAAGTAAAAATTCACTTTGATGCAGTTGAAATATCGCTTGCAAACATCCGTTCCAAGTCACAGAGCCTTGAAATTTCTAAATTGGAAGAGGCCGGTGCGCAATATCATTTGTCTGCATTAAATCATATTGCAGAAGTAGATCAACGCCTGGAACAAATTCTTGCATCCTACCAATCTGTCACGCTGAAAAACGAAGCCGCGGCCAAAAAAGCTGTGCAGGAGATAAAGGCATACGATGAACAGCTCGGAGAAAGCTTCGAAGGCCGCCCAATGAGCAGGTGAAATGATGAAAATTCTTGATGTGCAGTTCTTTGAACAGGTCATAGCGGACACGCAAAAAACTTGCAGTCAAAATTCGACCAAATTGCAGGCATCCAGAAGGTCATCGATGCGTTTGTAAATATGGAAGATGATTTCAAAGGCAAAGCCGGCAACGCGATACGCGGTTATTTCCGCGATTTCCACCAGCCGTTTCTTTTGTACCTACAGACATTTTTAGCGGATTACAACGAGGCATTGGACCAAATCCGGAAAGACTTGTCCGCATTCGAACCTGACCCAAACGGCTATATCGATGAAACTTTTCTTACCGGCAGCCTCTCCCCCGCCCTGAAAAAGCTGGAAAACACGATTGGCGCAATTTTGGAAGATGCCAATGCGGCCATCCGAAAAGTTTCAGATTTGGTCGACATAAAAACCATTGATATCGACGAAAAACTGCATCCAATCGTGAAAGCACGGAAGAGGGTAAACAAAACCGTTGAAGACCTGTACGACTTTGACAATAAAGCCGTGAATACGCTTGAAAAACTTGAACATAACCTGGACGCAATGAATAAATTTGTCCAGCAGATGGACACCATGTTCAACAGCGTGGACATCACCACCTACAGCCCGAACAAGTTTACCGTTACCAAAGCGTACCGCAGCCTTGAGGGCGAACTGATCGAAAAAGCCGGTGTAAAGCCTGCCCGCATAGTAAAGGGACAGGATTTTAACGGCCATTTGTCCGTCAAGTTCCATTTTTACGAAGACGGCACGGTTATCATGGCATTCCGGAAGCCTGGGTCCAGCCAGGTTTTTTATGAACGGGTGGACAGCATCCCGAAAGCCGCTATCCCGAAAGAAAAGCCGGATGACCCGCTCCTGCTTGAAATTTGGAATGGTTTTTACAAAGGGGCCAGCGAAGTAGTTGGAGATCTCATTGAAACGGTTGCAGGCTTGCCAAAGCTCGCTTATACGATCGGTTACAAGGGGGCAGAATTTGCAGATCACCTTCTCTCCTCCCCCTCGCCAAAAACATATTTATACAGCACCGTCCACAAAGGCATCGATATGGCAAAATACATGCGCCAAGCAGTTGAACTGGCTTTCGAACGTGACTTCTTTCACGGCAACGCCGAAACCCGGACAGAATTTCTCACCCACGGCATCGGCACAATCGGCCTGTCTCTCTTGGGCGACAAAGGAATTAGCAAAATCGGTCCAGCTGTAAAAGGAGGAAGACTCGCGGAAAAAGCCGGGAAACTGCGGGTGAATACCGCCGGAATGCCAGCACTTCAGGCAGCCGGAGCCGGCCCCGAAAAAATTCCTTATAATGTTTGGGATGAGCTAGGGGCAAGATTACAGAAAACAACTAGGGAAAATTGGAATGATAGTAAAAGACAAGATAAATTTGTGAACGTTAATAACAAAAAAATAATAAGTTCAGCAACTGTACCCAAAAAGGGCGGAGAGACTGTTGCAGGCCATGCTTTACAAAAACATTCTGGAAGAAGGCCGGATATATGGGGAGAGATAAAAGGCGGACCTAATCAAATTAATCAAACTGCTTTAAAACATCTTCAAGAAATACTAGAAGGACCTGGGGAATTTATGGAAGTTAAAAATCCAAGAGGAATTAAGTTTTTAGAGAAAAAACTGCCTGATGGTCGTGGAGTGCGCTTAAATCTGGATGGAACATTTAAAGGGTTTATTGATCAGTAAACTAAAAAAGGGGAAGCAAAAGTGGAAAATTTAGAAATTATTTTATTTGGTTTTAATAAAAGTAAAATTGATAAATTTATTTACAATGATCTTAAATTAGATAGACTGAAACCAGTGTCTTCGCATTTTTTTGACAATATTTCTAAGAAGGATTTGGATTTTTGTGAGTTAAAGAGCATAGAACAAACATTAGTCCCTAAAGGCACTGGGAATATTGTATTAGCGGAATTGGAGTTAGGTATCTTATTAAAAAATGTGGTTATTTTGCTTTCTTTTGATGAAAAATATGGTGATATTGTTTTAAACTTTCCCGAAAATGAATTGTTAATCGGTGACAAAACTGATATGAAGTTAAGATTAAAAAAACTAGTAAATTATCTTGTTTCCCTTCAACAAACTTACGATATTCCCAAAATTTTTATTGGGTATGAGCCTGCGACTGATGAGGACTCTGTGTTAATAGAAATGAATAGGGACAAGGCTAATTATGATCAAGAAATCGAAGAAGTGCTGGCTAAAACTGGCCATTGAAATACTTCATGATGGAGAAATCAAAATAGATCTGCGTAAGGGCTTGCTGAACGAATCAAATACACGTACCAGAAAAATGACTCCAAACATATCTGTTGATTCGGAGAGATTCTCAAAAAAAGCAGGGGTTGCTCACTAGCCCCTGCCTTTCTAACTCGTTAATTGGTTTGCTCTTGCAGCACTTCTTTTAATAATTCAATTGCACTTTCTTCGTCCGGGTCATTCGTTCCAAGCTCGCCGCGGAAGGCTTTTGAAAGAATAGAATCTTTTAGCTGGCTAATACTTTTATCCAGTTCTGTTAAGATTCTCATCTTATCCTCCTTACCTAATAATCCTGAAATAATTTTAACGAGTTCATCTTGCTCTTCTTTAGGCATTAGAGGAAAAGGTAAACTTCTAACCTGAGGGAAGTTAAGTGCTTGCCTTGTTGCCCCAATTTGCCACTCACGAATGATTTTTTGAATATATGGGGAGTTCAGCCAATACTGTGGTAGGTCCTTGTTTATATTATCCACAAATCTTAATGCACAAACATGTTGATTGATATTACAAGGTATTAAATTAATGCTAAGCTTTGCTGCACGACCAATAGACGCCCCAGTAATATTTAATAATGTTTCTTCTCCACACATTTGTGTGCGTTTCATTTTAGAATAAATTTCTTCTGATATATATACAATATTTTCTATGTCCATCTTATTTCTAAGCACATTTTGACTTCTTATAAAAGGAATACCTTCTGTTTGATAAATATCACTGCCACCTTTAGGGGTACTACCACTCCCAACAAAAGTAGTTATTTCACCTATGGTTGTCCATTTCCATTCTTTGGGAATGATATAGCGTTCCTCGTTTAGTTCATTGTTAGTGATAGTGGTACTTAGATTAGCTTCTCTCCACTTCCTCGTCAACTCCCCACGAAATGCCTTATCCAAAATAGCCGCCCGGCGAAGTTCAAACGTTTCCTTCGCTTCCTCAATCAACCGCTTTGCTTCGTCGATTTTACTTAAAAGCCGCTCTACTTTGTCAACAATCCGTTTTTGCTCTTTTAATGATGCCAGAGGGAATGGAGCATTTAAAATATCTTCTCTGGATATTCCGGGAATGATACCCTTTGAATTCTCCTTTAATTGTTTTACATAAGTGTTAATGTAATAGTACAGATATCTATTACAGACAATACCAGTGCATCTTAGTGCCATTATTTGTCTGCTAAGATGCACTTTTTCTATCTCTTGAATTACAGTTTTACCTACCGTGCCTTTGACTGAAATTAGAACATCTCCTTTTAATCCAACAACAGTAGGAGTTTCAATCCACCTCTCAACGTTCAACTTTCCATCGATAATATTACTTGCCCCCATAATATAAGGAATACCTTTACCATCATTATTACAAAGCTTTGAACTTACATCTCTCCCGGATATAAGAGAAATGACACTTCCCAATTTTACCCATTTATAATTTTTACGCACTTCATACGGCTGCTCTTCTTCCGGCACCAATGCTTCTTCCAATAACTCCTCCATGGTCTTTTGCTTCTTCCTCACTTCACAGCCACCTCATCCGCTTCCACAGCGCGCAGTTCGTCTACCACTTCGCCCAGTAAGTCCATCGCCTGCTGCAGTTTTGCGATCGCTTCTTCTGCCGATTCAACCGGGTCTGGCAAGTTTTCGTAGGAGGACAATGACGCATCCGCGATCAGGCCGATGTCGAGGCTGTCACCTTTTTTCGCAATTTCTTCCCGTGTGAATACATTCCAGCGCTCGTCTTCCACTTTCGACCGGTCTTCGGCTTCGTAGGCTTTCATGAAGTTTTCGAAATGCGCCATCGTCAACTGGTTGCGTTTGCCGAATGACGGCATGTTCGTGCGGAGGTCATACACCCACACTTCTTTTGTGTTGTCCCGGTCGGTTTTTCCTCTCGTAAAGAACAGGACATTTGTTTTGACGCCTGGTGCATAGAAAATGCCGGTCGGCAGCCTTAAAATCGTGTGCAGATTGCATTTATTCATTAAGTCGCGGCGGATTTGCGCACCAACGCCGCTTTCAAACAGCACATTATCCGGCAAAACGACTGCTGCGCGCGCTTTGCCATCATCTTTTAAGGCATTGTAGATCAGCTGCAGGAAATTCAATTGCTTGTTCGATGTGTCAAACGTCAAGTCATCACGCGATACCCGTTCGCCGCCTTTTTTTGTGCCAAAAGGCGGATTTGTTAAAATGACATCCAGATTTTTCATCCATTTCCCGTTGTTGGATAAAGAGTCGCCATGCTCAATGCGTCCTTCCATGCTGTGGAGCAAGGCATTCATTAATGCAAGACGGTGCGTGTCTTTTACCAGCTCCATCCCGGAGAAAGCTTCCTTCCTCTGGAATTCCGCCATTTGCGGATCCAGATCAAAATAGTCATCCGTTTTCTGTCTTACATAACGGTCCGCTGCAATCATAAAGCCAAAAGTGCCGGCTGCCGGATCCGCGCAGCGCTCGCCGATTTTCGGGTCGACCAGCTGCACCATGACATCAATCAGGACGCGCGGTGTAAAATATTGCCCTGCTCCCGATTTCTTTTCATTCGCATTTTTTTCCAGCAGTCCTTCATACAGATTACCGAGCCCTTCTTCTTTTGCGCTGTACCAGTCGAGGGCATCAATCGATTTAATGATTTTTTCAAGGTTTTTCGGCTCTGAAATGCTGGTCGCTGCATCGCTGTAGATATCGCGCAGCATTTCATTGCCGCTTGTGCCCAAATGCAGCAGCAAATGCTGATAAAATGTTTTTAACTCCGTTCCTTCCTTGGCCACAAGGTCATCCCAGCGATAGCCTTCCGGAATGGCAGACTCCTTTTCTTGTTCTTTCATCATTTTTAAAAACAGCAGATACGTTAATTCCGTCACATATTGCTGATATGTAATCCCGTCATCCCGCAAAACATTACATAAGTTCCAAAGCTTTTGTACGATTTCCTGGTTGTTCATTTTTCTCCTCCTGTTTTTACTGCACATGTTACTTGCAATGAAACAAACCCTTCTATATTCCAAAGAAAAGAACCCAGTCACTTTTTGGGAGCTTGCATTCAAAGGAGCTGGGTTCTGCCTGTATATGATATAGGCTGCCTTTACTTTCGTTCATTTTTGGTTTGAAAAATTTGCACGGATTGGTTTTGCAGCATTTGTACTGTTTTTGTTTTTCCCGAATTTGACTCAGGCATTTTCGCTCTTCTGATGGCACACTTGGTTCCAACAAAACAAAACCTATTTGATAAAAGCTACTTTTTCCTGCCTTGTTTCAAATTCAATTTCTATTGGGGGTTTATTGAACACTACAATCACCTCCGTAGCATATAAATAATTGCATGTAATTAATTATATATGCACAAACCTCAAAAAGTCCATGTTTCTATCAAGTTTTTCCCGACAAGCTTTAAATATCGGGTCTTCCAAAATAATTACACCCAGTTCATCCAACTGCCAAAATCCAAATGGATGAACTGGGTGTATTTATATCACATACAGATTGTCATTAATCGTATCCACAATCCTATCAATTTCATCACCAAATTCGCGTTTCAAAATCTTATACCCGCCTTGGCTGCGGAACGGTTCTTCCCCAAACGCCTCTTCCGGGTTTGGCGCCAGCACGGGAACTTGCAGCAACTGCTTTTCAATCCGCTCCAGCCATTTTTTCTGCCGTGGCGTCCAGTCATGCAGGGCGTACACCTTTTGCATCGCCCGCCTGATCCGGGTTTCGTGGTCAATAAGCGATTCGCCTAATGCAGCCTGGCGAATGAAACTGATGATATCGGCCGCAATATCTTCATTTTTCGTTTGTTTCCAGGCCGTTTGCAAGTGGGATTGTTTAAACCCTTTTGTCTCCAGTATCGTAATTAATTCACGCAAGTCCTGCCTTGTTAAATCTTTCGGGCGCGTGCAAACGAGGTGGAGTGCGGGAATTTCATTGATATTTTCTTTAATAAATTTTACAAATCCATCCAGGTAATCTTCAGGTCGTTCATTCCCTTCACCATAGCCCCGGATGACTGCTGTTACCCGGTCTGCCTGATTGGAAATATAGCGTTTATCTCCACCTGTCCGGTAATTTTCCATGTACTCAAACAAGAGGCTGTTTTGCTTTGCTTCCTGCGGCGTGTAATATTGAATTTCTTTCGCCCAGTCTTCAATATTTTTGCCATTGGACAGCTCTTCAAATTTCTGTTTTGCTTCTTCACTGAGCCTTTGTTTGCGCCGCTGGATTTTTGCGCCCAACTGATCGCGGTAAAATTTGGCTTCTTCTTCCGTTTGCGCGTTCACAAGCGACTCGTACAGCTCGCCAATGCTGTCATGTTGCTGTTTCACGACTGGCTTCATTTCTGTATAAGGCTGAAGTTTATCGTAAATCCCAACAGCATCATAAATATTAAAATGGCTTTTCCCGATCTCAGGGCAAAGGCGGGTGGCGCGGCCGAGCATTTGATCATACAGAATACGGGATTGAACGCGGCGCAGAAAGACGAGATTCGTAATGGCCGGCACATCTACACCGGTCGTGAGCAGGTCAACCGTCACAACAACATTCGGCAGCCTTTCGTTTTTAAAACGTTTAATGGCATCGAGCGGCTTATAAATATACCCCGTAATTTTCATAATGGCGTCATCTTCTATCTCATCGCCGCGTTCGGCATATGCCTCTTTCAATAAACGGACAACCAGGTCTGCATGCTGGTCGGTAGCAGCAAAAATCAGGGTTTTTTCTTTGCCGGACGGATCAATATAATCCGCCAGTTTATGCAGCACCGCCCTGTTAAAAGATTCGGTGATCACTTTTTTGTTAAACTGTTCCACTTCAAAATGAAGGGTATCTTCCATTTTTTCCAATTGAATTTCGCCGTTTTCTGCATCATACACTTCGACTTCTTCATCTTTCTCAAAAGTGATCCCCGCTTGCGAAAGTTCCGTTTTGAATACATAAGGCGGCTCATGGTCAACCAGATAGCCGTCCAGTACCGCTTCACTGTACGAGTATTTAAAGATCGGCATGCCAAAAATTTGCGTCGTGTGAAGCGCCGGTGTCGCAGTCAGCCCTAAACAGGCTGCATCAAAATAGTCAAGAACGCGCCGGTACTGGCTGACATAATCATTTTGATCCCTGAACAAAAGCGCTTCTTCGGACATTTCCCTGTCGCTTGTATAGCCGCGGTGCGCTTCATCTACAATGATAAAATCGTACTGCCCGACGCTCGGAATCTTTTCTTCATTGCTGTAGAAAAGCCTGCGCACCATTCCCTGCACCGTTGCAATATGCACCTTTGTTGCCACTTCCGGTGAAATGTCCCCGATCGACTTCACATCATAAATATCAGAGAATGAATAACCTTCAATCTTGGTATCTTTCAGGGCATCTTCCGTTTGTTTCCCGAGTGAGTTGCGGTCGACAAGAAAAAGAATGCGTCTGCATTTTTTCGATTTAATGAGCCGGTACATGAGCGCAATCGCGGTACGGGTTTTCCCGGTCCCTGTTGCCATGGCGATGAGCATCCTTCTTTGTCCGGCTTTCAGCGCTTCTTCGGCAGCCAGCACCGCCTTTTCCTGATACGGGCGCAATCCGAATATCGAGATGCTTTCTTCTTCGAGCCGCTGATTGGCATCCTCATCATCCTGGCCCAGTAACATTAGCAAATCATCGGGAGAGTGCCAGCCTTCAAGCGGGCGGGCGTGTTCAAGCGGCTTACGGGAATCCCAAAACCAAATGCCCGATTCCTCTTGAAGCTGCCTGAGAAAAGGCCGGCCATTGGTTGCGTATAGGAAAGGCACCTTATATTCATTTCGCGTTTGCAAAATCTCTTCATTTTCAATTTGGCGCACTTGCCTTGCATACGCTTTTGTCTGGCTTTCCAGCGCGCTTGGAATCGTTCTTTTCTTCGCCTTTGCTTCAATGAGCCCGACCAATTTTAAACCGATAAATAAAGCATAGTCCGCTCTGCCGCTGCCCACTTTCCATTCCGCAATGGCCATATTCCGGTTCTTTTCAGGCACTGTACCATGTGTATAATGATTCAACAACGTTGTATCTGCTTCCCAGCCGGCCGCACGCAACTTCTCATCAATAATGGCACGTGTTTCCGATTCCGTCAGTTCGTGGCGGCGCATAAAAGTTGCGGCTCTCTTTTTCCGTTTCGTTTTCTCTTCCGCATTCTCTTCAGAAGCTTTTGCTCTAATGGATTCTAGCTCGTCTTCAAGCTTTTTCAGCTTCTCTTCGTATTCCTGTTGAAGCTGTTCCGTATCGACTTTCTTCTGCTCTTTCGGCTCTATGTATTCCGGCGCTTGAAAATCCCATTCTCCGTATACTTCCATAAACCAAATGGACAATCGAAAAGCGAGCCTAAGCAGTGCTTTTGCTTCCTCCGTTGTAAATTTCAGCGCTTCGTGCATCGCCTGGTTGCCCTTGCGGCGCAGCGTTTCAAAAATATCCACCAGCTCCGGCTCAATCAAACCTTCTCTGCGCAGCGTATTGATACGATCCACTTGGGATGTCCCGTATGCTTCCTTAATATTTTCGGCTGCCAGTACGAACTTGGTCAACGTCTCGGCAAACAACCTAAGCTTCATAATCGTTGTATGGGGATCCTGATAAATATTTCTCTCAGCCGTCTCGCCCAAATTTGCAAGCACATCCCATTTCCCTTTAAAAAATGAAAAGTTGCTTTTCACTTTCATCACCGTTTTCTTTTTACTTTGCTTTTATTATACAACAAACTATTTATACTTTGGGCGCACAGGGAAACGTTGTCATTGGGTTGAATCAAAATACTGGGTGGCTGAACATATATCCCCTTTATTTTTGCGTAAAAGAGAGTCTGTGATGACGTTTTCAACTGTGCTCAACTTTAAGGTGTACAAAATGCCCCCTGATTTACAAACACAATGGCATTTTTATTAGCATCCCGGCAGAAATCGGGCCGCCGGGGTCTCATGTTCGCCACGTCTGTGTGTGACCCTCTTTTTGACATTATTTTAGCCGCATGCAAATGGATTTTGCATCCTGAAGGGAAATGCACTCGCGGCCCGCAACATAATCATGCCGGCGCCAAATCATGGTTCGCGCATGTGCAAAAAAATTTTGCATGCGCCGCGTTTGCTTCACGAAAAACAGCTCCTCCGCCTTTGGCATGAAAATTGCAAAAAGTCCTGATATGAGAATATATACATTTTTGCAATCGTTCTCATGAAACGAACGAAGGGGGAAAAGAAAAATGGAATTGGAAAAACAGCAGGACATCCATCTTCCAAAGCAGCAGGGCAGAACACTCCGAAAAGGATTGAAGGCACGCCATTTAACTATGATTTCAATCGGAGGCGCCATCGGAACCGGCCTGTTTCTCGGGAGCGGCGCGGCGATCCATTCGGCGGGACCGGGCGGAGCACTTGTGGCATACGCACTGGTTGGCGCAATGGTGTATTTTGTCATGACAAGCCTCGGGGAAATGTCCGCCTACATGCCGACAAGTGGCGCATTCAGCACATACGGGACAAAATTCGTCGATCCCGCTTTCGGATTTGCACTCGGCTGGACATACTGGTTCAACTGGGCGATGACAATTGCCGCCGAACTGACTGCTTCAATTATGATCATGAAATTCTGGTTTCCGCACAGCCCGTCACTATTATGGAGCATGTCTTTTTTTGTACTTATTTTTCTACTTAATTATTTGACTGTCAGAGGTTACGGCGAAGGGGAATACTGGTTTTCTTTCATTAAAGTGGCGGCGATTATTCTTTTCATCGTTGTCGGCTTATTGATGGTTTTTGGCCTTCTTGGTGGGGAAGCAACCGGCGTAAAAAATTTCACAACAGGGAATGCACCGTTTCCGGGCGGGTTTCTCGGCACTTTTCTCGTCTTTATTGCGGCCGGTTTTTCGTTCCAGGGGACGGAAATTGTCGGGGTTGCCGCCGGGGAAAGCGAAAATCCGGCGAAAAATGTGCCGAAAGCGATTAAAAATGTTTTCTGGAGAATTCTATTATTCTATGTGCTTGCCATCCTTGTCATCGGGCTCCTTGTCCCGTATACAAACAGCAGTCTGAAAAGCGAGAATGTTCTCGTCAGCCCGTTCACTCTTGTCTTTAAAAAAGCCGGCCTTTCATTTGCTGCTTCGATGATGAATGCCGTGATCCTGGCCGCCGTTCTGTCAGCCGGCAATTCCAGCCTGTACGCATCCACGCGCATGCTTTACGCAATGGCAAAAGAAGGACAGGCCCCGCGCATTTTTTCAAAGCTTGACAGGCGCGGCGTCCCTGTTCCGGCCATGATTTTAACCGCAGTTGTCGGCATGCTTGCGTTTTTCACTTCCATTTTCGGGGACGGTGTTGTGTATATTTGGCTTATGAATTCGATCGGCATCACCGGCTTTATTTTCTGGCTTGGCATCTGCGTTAGCCATTACCGGTTCCGCAAAGCTTTTCTCGCGCAAGGGCACTCGCTCGCTGAACTTCCTTACAGAGCGAAATGGTATCCGTTCGGTCCGATATTTGCCATTGCCGTTTGCCTGATTGTGACACTCGCCCAGGACTACCAGGCATTCCTCGCCCCGCATATCAACTGGGGAAATGTCATTGCGGCCTATCTCGGCATTCCATTCTTTCTCGTATTGTGGTTCGGATACAAAATCGCAAGAAAAACAAAAATCGTGCCGCTTGATGCACACGATTTCCATGAGATTACAGAACCCAATGAATAAACCGGGCTCTAAAGTCCCAGGCTTAGCAGCTCCGGATGAACATACTTTTATAAAAAAGGGAAAAGCTTGCACTTGAAACGCACCGTATATGAAGAAAGGACGTCATTTTTTCATGCTTCCTTCACATAGACGGTCTCTATGTGAAGGAACAACACTTTTTTTCGCGTTTCCTTAACGTAGACGCCTCCTATGTGAAGGAAGACCTTCAATTTTCCACACTTCCTTAACATAGGGCTTGCTGAATAACCAAAATTCCTAGATTTGGAAAAATTTAATGCAAGGTGCAAGGGTTTTAGAAAAATCCAGAGAAAAGCTTACGCTTGAAAGCTGATTCAATGTATAGAGAAGAAAGAATCGCATTTTCAAAGATGGATTCTTCTATATTTTAAGACAGAGCTTGCTGACAAATTGAGTACAAACTCAGAATCGGATTCGTTCAGCAAGCCCTAATTAGACATTTCACCGATCCGGGCATCCGGACCACAACGTGCGCTTTTATCTGTTCTGCATAAGGGAGCGAACGGTGCACAAGGTATTCAGGGACCGCCCTCCTTTATCTGTTCCGCACCCCGTCCATCACAAACCGGACAACGGATTCAATCTCAGCCTCTTCATCCTGGGATCCGTTCAGCCCGAAAACAAACTTAAAAATAAATGTGCCGCCGATTGAAAAAAAGATATGCCTTGCCATCGCTTCCGCGGGCCGGTCTGCCAGTTCCCCGCGTTCCTGGAAAGCGCGGATCACCTGCACCAACCGGGAACCGATATTTTCCGCAAAATACGGCATCAGTTCATGGCGGATTTCTTCATTATAAAAAAATTCTTTTACGATAATTTGGAAAATCTCCCTGTTCTGTTTTAAAAAAAGAAGCCGGTCTCGGAGCAGGTTTCGCAAAAAGTCCTCAAAACGGAGGTCTTGGTTTGACAGCAGTTTTTGAAAAAGCTCTTCCGCCATCAAAGGAATCGAATCTTTTAAAAACGGGACAATCAGCGAAACGAGCAAATGGTCTTTCGTGCCGAAGTGCCGAAAAATCGTCCCTTCTGCAACGCCGGCCGCTTTTGCGATTTCGCTTGTCGGCGTATTGCCATATCCTTTCTCTGCAAACAGAGAAATTGCTGCCTCCATGATTTTTTGTTTTTTATCCGTCAGCTTTGCGTCCGTCTTCGTTTGTTCCTTCATTGCTTCCAGAAGATTATATTTTGGCAAATTTTCTCCCCCTTTACAGCGCACGGTAACGCCGCAACGCGACAATATTGAGCAGAATAAAAATCACTGCAAAAACAACAAGCGCCGTCAAGTCTTTCCATACATCCCCAAGGCCCATGCCTTCATACATGACCCGCTTTAAGGCATCGGCACCGTAATAAATCGGCATCACTTTTGCAAGCGCCTGCAGCCAGACGGCCATCCCTTTTAACGGAATGATGCCGGAGAAAAAGATCTGCGGCACCACAACAAGTGGAATAAACTGTACCATTTGAAACTCTGAAGCCGCAAAAGACGATAATAAAATCCCGAGAGACAGTGCCACAAGCGCGAGCATCAAATTAACGAGCAAGACATTCCAGAGTGAACCGGCAAGCACCATATCCAGCACGTTCACCGCGTAAAACACGACAATCACGGTCTGGATGACGGCAAAAATGCCGAAACCCGCCAAATAAGCAGCCACAATTTCGCCCCGCTTGACCGGCGTTGCCATCAGGCGGTCGAGCGTGCCAGATGTCCGTTCTTTTAAAAGTCCGATGCCGGAGATTAAAAATACGAAAAAGAAAACGAAGAAACCAACCAAAATTGGGCTCAGCACATCAAAAAATACCGTATGGCTGCTGCCGTATACATATTTTGCCGATACATCCGGTTTAGAAAAGGCCACTTTGACCGGCGCCTGCAACTGTTGTTTCGTTTTTTCCGCCTGTTCTTCCAGCTGCTGCACTTTCCCAAAGGCCGGTGACTGCGCGGGAACCTGTTTCATCAATATATGCTGCGCCTCATTTTGCAAGGCAATGATTTTCTGCACACCTTGGAGCGTCTTTGCCTGTGCTTCGATTTGTTTGGCCAGCTGCTGCCCGGATTCCGCCGCGATTGCCTGCTTTACTTTCATCTGCAGCGATTTGGCAGTAGACGGATCATTGTTTTGCAAAGTGAGGACGTACGCTCCGCCTTTTTTCACAAGCAGCCCGTCAAGATTTCCATCCAGTACGGTTTGCTCCGGATCTTTTACCGTTTCATAGTGTTTGATTTTCATATCCGCTTTATCCAACACTTTTACAAGGCTTGCGTCCACATGGCTGATCCCGAGTTTCGGGCTGGTTGAGCTGCCGTTAAAGAAAAAGTACATGAGCGTCAAAATCAATAGCGGCGCGAGAAACAACAGCGCCAATGTGCGTTTGTCCCTCAGCATTTCCAACATAATTCTTTTGATGAGTGCGGCTGTCCTCATTGCCTGGTCCTCCCCGCTTTCAAAAACACTTCATTCAAGTCGGCTGCTTCATACATTGCTTTCAACTCGCCCGGTGAGCCGTGCGCCAAAATTTTTCCTTCCCGGATCATGGCGACCGTATCGCATTTTTCCGCTTCGTCCATCACATGCGTCGTGACGATCATCGTTTTGCCTTCTTCGTTTTTGAGGCGGAGCAGTTCATCCCAGATACTCGCCCTTAATTCCGGGTCAATGCCGACAGTCGGTTCGTCCAGAATGAGCAATTCCGGATCCTGGATCAGCGCAATCGCAAGCGACAGCCGCCGTTTCATCCCGCCGGAATAGGCAGACACTTTTTTATTAAGGTCATCCTGCAAATGGACAAGGTCCGCCGCGTAGGCAATCCGCTCATGCCGTTCCGCTTTCCCCATTTTATAAAGTGATGCGAAAAATTTCAGGTTTTCCTTCCCGGTCAGCTGCATATACAATGCATCTGACTGCGCCATATAGCCGATATGCTGTAAAACTTCAAGGTCAGGCATTTTTTCTCCCAGCACATGGACCGTGCCGGCATCCGTTTTTTCCATCCCGACCATCATTTTGACCAAAGTGGTTTTCCCTGCCCCCGACGGCCCGATCAAACCGTAAATCCGGCCCTTTTCGATTTCCAAACGGATGTCGTTTAACACAGGCTTTTTCCCGAACTGCTTGCTTATATGTTCCATCACAACCGCAGCTTCCATCCCTGGGCCTCCCTCTTTTTAGAAAAGTGAGTAATGACTCACTTATTATATTGCCATGATGAAAGTTGGCTGTCAATAAAAAAGTGAGTGGTCACTTTCATTTTTCTTTAAAACCTGCAAAAATCCGCCCTATTCTCCATTTTTTTGTTTATTATTGGAGCCTTTAGGACAATCTTAACATTAGAATATGGGAAACGATTCCACATCCAACATAAAGGAGCGAAAACATGTCAGGACCATCTTTAAGGCGCGCCGACAGCCATTCGTCCATCCATGAAGCGGCTTTAAATGAAGCCCGCGATTTAACGGATTTGCTTGCACAGCTGCTCGGGAAAAAGATGCACGCGGAGGCGCTGAAAACCGCTTTGATTTTGCTTGAACATTGGGAAACAAGGACGCTCGCGCACGCCCAGGCAGAAGAGGAAGGCCTGTACCCGGAACTGCTTGCCGAAAATGAAAACATGAAAGATAAGCTCACCGCCCTTGCCCGCGACCATGATCTGATGCGGAAACTGGCACAGGCAGTGAAAAAGGATTTGCAGCAGGAAAAGCTGGGCCGGCAAACCGTCCGTCAATTTTATGCATTGATTTGTATCGATGAAATACATAATCACGAAGAAGAAAGCGTACTCCCCCATCATTAAAGAGGTGAAGTCATGAAAGAACAGCAGGAAAAACCGCTGTTTTCCGTCTCCCCGCCACTTTACCATACGTTCATGCAGACATTTGAACTGCATCATATTCATCTGTATGACGCAGATCCGGCGGGCGTTGAAAAGGAAAACGGGATTGAAGTGGTGTTACGCTACGGCGATCGTTTTCAACATGAAACAAGAAAATGCTTCTCCTTCTCCGATATTGAAAACAAAGCGCCGGAAGTGGCGGAATTTTTCAAACAAGCGGCGGAATCATGCAAAGAAGTGCTGATTGCAGATTACTACAAAATGATGAAAAGCTGATAAGGAAAGGTGAAAACATGTTCCAGTTTGAAGACGCAGATTTAATCCAAGACCGCGAAGATTTGATTGCCATCATGCGCATGCGTTTCGGCGATATCCCCCCGGCATTCATTGAAACCATTTATCAATTGAACGATCCGAATACCCTGCAGCGGCTGATTCTGGCGAGCGCCAATGCCCCGGACTTCGAAATTGTGGCAGAAGAACTCCGGGCCGAATCCGGCAGTATCCGGTTAACGGGCGAACGCTTCAATCCATTCGGGAAAGGAAATGACGGCCATGTATAAAGACAACAAGCTGCTTCAGCGGCTGCGACATTTAAAACGCGGAAAACGGATCAACGACGGCTGGACGGAAGAAAGCCCGCGCTCGCGTGATGCAGAAAAATATTACCGCAGGCGTTACGGCTACGACAACATTGTCCGCTCCACGCACGGGATCAACTGCACCGGTTCCTGCAGCTGGCGGATCTACGTGAAAGACGGGATCATCACAGCCGAGACGCAGCACACCGACTATCCGACAACCGGCAGCGACTTCCCGGAATACGAGCCGCGAGGGTGCCCACGGGGAGCGAGTTTTTCCTGGTATACGTACAGCCCGACCCGCGTAAAATTCCCCTATATTCGCCAGGACTTAATCGAACTGTGGCGGGCGGAAAAGGAAAAAGGCTATGACCCTGTCACGGCGTGGGCGAACATTGCCGGAGACGAAGCAAAACGCGCCCGGTATGTCAAAGCCAGAGGAAAAGGTGGTTTTGTCCGCACCGATTGGAAAACAGCGTGCGAAATCATCGGTGCCGCCTCGATTTACACGATAAAAACATACGGTCCCGACCGGATCGCCGGCTTCAGTCCGATCCCGGCGATGTCGATGGTCAGCTATGCCGCCGGCACCCGGTTTTTATCCTTGATCGGCGGTACAATCCTGAGCTTTTACGACTGGTACGCCGACCTCCCGCCCGCTTCCCCGCAAATCTGGGGAGAACAGACGGATGTTCCCGAAAGCGCGGACTGGTATAATGCCAAATACTTCATCATCTGGGGCACAAACCTGCCGCAAACGCGGACGCCGGATGCCCATTTTATGGTGGAATCCCGCTATAATGGGACAAAAATTGTCGGCATCAGCCCGGACTACGCCGAATACGACAAATTTGCGGATATTTGGCTGCCTGCTCGCGCCGGCACGGACGGGGCGCTTGCCCTTGCGATGACGCATGTCATTTTAAAAGAATTTTACATTGACCGCGAAACGCAATATTTTTCCGATTACGCAAAAAAATATACGGATCTCCCCTTTCTCGTTGAAATTGACGAAAAAAACGGGGATGCCCGGTCCGGCCGTTTTCTGCGGGCAACGGATCTCACGGACGGCGAAAAACTCGGCGAATGGAAAACGCTTGTCTGGGACAAGGCGACAAACAGCCCCCAAGTTCCGAACGGCAGCCAGGGCTTCCGCTGGGACGGCAGCAGCAAATGGAATCTCGAGCTGACAAAAGACGACGGCAGTGCCATCGATCCGAAGTTAAGTTTTATCGATGACTATGATGAACCCGTCATGGTTACGTTCCCTTACTTTGCTGATAAAGAAGGCGGCACGATCAAGCGGGCGGTGCCAGCTAAACGGTTAAAGACAAAAGACGGGCAGACGGTGAAGTTTACCACTGTGTTTGATCTTTTCTGCTCGCACCTCGGCGTGGATCGCGGCCTGCCCGGCGATTTCGCGGCGGATTACAATGACGCAAACGCACCGTACACCCCGGCCTGGCAGGAAAGCATTACCGGCGTGAAAAAAGCGCACGTCATCCAGGTCGCGCGCGAGTTTGCCGACAATGCCGCCCGCACAAACGGAAAATCAATGATTGCCATGGGCGGCGGGACCAATCACTGGTACCATAGCGACCAAATTTACCGCTGCATTTTAAACCTTGTCATGCTGACGGGATCACAAGGCGTAAACGGCGGCGGCTGGGCCCATTATGTCGGGCAGGAAAAAGTGCGCCCGCTCGAAGGCTGGCAGCAAATCGCCTTTGCCAATGACTGGACAAAACCGCAACGCTTCCAAAACGGTACATCCTTTTTCTACTTTGTAACCGACCAGTACCGGTATGAAGCGCGCATCAACGACAACCAGGAAGGCTGGGGCGGCCGTTTTAAAAACATGCATCCGGCAGACGTCAATGCCCTTGCAGCAAGGCTTGGCTGGCTCCCTTCTTTCCCGCAGTTTACAAAAAATTCGCTTGACCTTGTCAAAGAAGCCCGCGAAAACGGCGCAAAAGACGACCAGGAAGTCATCCAATATGTGGTGGAGCAGTTAAAGCAGGAAAAACTCGAATGGGCAATTGAAAACCCAGATGATCCGCGCAATTTTCCAAGGGTATTTTTCAACTGGCGCTCGAATCTTTTGGGTGACAGTGGAAAAGGCCATGAATATTTCGTCAAACATTTTATTGGCGGTGACGATGCCGTAATGACCGATACGGCCAACTCGTGGCAGCCGGAAACGATTAAAACAGAGGGTGAGCCGCCGCGCGGAAAAGCCGACTTGTTTGTCAGCATGGATTTTCGGATGACCAGTTCCGGCCTGTTTTCGGATATTGTTTTGCCGGCTGCCACATGGTATGAGAAATTTGACCTCTCAAGCACCGATATGCACCCGTTCGTCCACCCGTTTAACGCGGCGATCTCCCCGCCGTGGGAATCGAAAAGCGACTGGGAAGCGTTTAAAGAGATCGGAAGAACATTTTCGGAACTCGCAAAAGAGCATTTGCCGGCGTGCGAAGACCTTGTCATGACGCCGCTCGGCAAAGACACACCGAATGAAATCGGCCAGCCGTTCGGAGAAGTGAAAGACTGGCGCAAAGGCGAAGTCGAAGCGGTGCCGGGAAAAACGATGCCGAACTTCGTCATTGTCGAGCGCGACTACCCGAACGTTT
The DNA here is from genome assembly GCF_036225245.1 of Weizmannia sp. CD-2023. Lineage (NCBI taxonomy): Bacteria > Bacillati > Bacillota > Bacilli > Caryophanales > Bacillaceae > Heyndrickxia > Weizmannia sp. CD-2023. The sequence goes on along the minus strand of NZ_JARTJQ010000011.1, from coordinate 16,347 downwards.
TTCAAAAAATGACCACCCTCGGCCCGAACATTCAAAACGGATACGGCAGCAAAGGCATTCAGATACCCGGTGAAGGCGTTTATAAAGATTTGCTTTCCCGCCTTGGAAAATCGCGGCGGGAAGGGGTTGGAAAAGGGCTCCCGGATTTATCGTCCGATAAGCAGGCAATTGAAGCAATTCTCTTTATGTCCGGCGCCACCAACGGAAAACGAGCGGTTGAAGAATGGAAAGCACTTGAAAAGAAAACAGGACAAAAACTGGAACACATTGCCAAAGGCCGCGAAGACGAAGACTTCACCCTGCTGGATATTACCGCCCAGCCGCGCCATACGATTTCCGCGCCGGTCTGGAGCGGGCTTGAAAATGATAACCGCCGTTACGCGCCGTTTACGATGAACAAGGAATACAACATCCCGTGGCGGACACTGACAGGAAGGCAAAGCTTTTACCTGGATCATGAAGTCATGCTCGACTTCGGTGAAGGGCTGCCGCTTTATTTGCCGCCGCTTCGGCACGGGCCGTATTTAAAAGGCGAAACAGCGGCACCTGAAAACGGCAAATCGATCACGCTCCGCTACTTGACACCGCACCAAAAATGGGGCATCCATACGATGTTTACGGATACGACCCAGATGAACCATTTGTTCAGGGGATTCCAGACGGTCTGGATGAACGAGCGTGACGGGCAGTCCATCGGCATTAAAGACAATGACTGGATTGAAGTGTACAACCGGAACGGCGCGATTGCCGCGCGGGTCGTCCTCACTTACCGGATTCCGCAGGGGATGGCATATATGTACCACGCCCAGGACCGGGTATTGGGCGTTCCGGGCACGGCCGTCAGCCAAAAGCGCGGCGGTACCCATAACAGCGTCACACGCATTTCGCTAAAGCCGACTCATATGATTGGCGGTTATTCCCAGCTCAGCTACGGTTTTAATTACTACGGCCCGACCGGAAGCCAGCGGGATACCATCGCCATCATCCGGCCGCTAAAGGAGGTTAACTGGCTTTGAGAGTAAAAGCACAAGTCGCAATGGTGATGCACCTTGATAAATGCATCGGCTGTCACACCTGTTCCGTCACTTGCAAAAACATGTGGACAAACCGGCCAGGGATGGAATACATCTGGTTTAACAATGTCGAAACCCGGCCCGGTGCCGGTTACCCGAAACAATGGGAAAACACGGACCGTTTTAAAGGCGGCTGGGTGTACAAAGACGGGAAACTGAAGCTGCGCGCAGGCGGCCCCGTCACGAAACTGGCGCAAATTTTTTACAACCCGAACATGGCTAAAATAGATGATTTTTACGAACCATGGACATATGATTATGACCATCTGATCCATAGTCCGAAAAGCGACCATATTCCTGTTGCGAGACCGCGCTCGATGATCACCGGAAAACCGATTGACAAGCCCCGGTGGAGTTCAAACTGGGATGATGACCTTGCCGGCGGGAGCGAGACGACGGCGCTTGACCCGAATATGGAAAATTTGCAAAACCATATCACCGGCGAGTATGAAAAAACGTTCATGATGTACTTGCCGCGCATTTGCGAACATTGCCTTAACCCGTCGTGTGTCGCTTCCTGCCCGACCGGCGCGCTCTACAAACGCGATGAAGACGGGATTGTCCTTGTCGACCATGAAGCATGCCGCGGCTGGCGTTTTTGTATGAACGGCTGTCCGTACCATAAAGTGTATTACAACTGGAACACGCATAAAGCGGAAAAATGCAATTTCTGTTATCCGCGTACTGAAGCCGGCCTGCCGACGATCTGCTCGGAAACATGCGTCGGCCGGATCCGCTACATCGGCGTGTTGCTTTACGATGCGGACAAAGTGAAGGAAGCTGCATCGGCCCCGGATCCGAAAGCATTGTACGAATCCCAGCTGTCCGTCTTCCTTGATCCGTTTGACCCAGAAGTGATAGAGGAAGCCCATAAAGCCGGCATAACCGACGCATGGGTGAAAGCCGCGCAGGATTCCCCGGTCTATAAAATGGCGATGAAATGGAAAATTGCGCTTCCGCTCCACCCGGAATACCGGACGCTGCCAATGGTATGGTACGTGCCGCCGCTCAGCCCGATTATGAACCATCTTGAAAATGAAAACGAGTTAACCACGGACGGCTACATCCCGGCCATTGACCAGATGCGGATCCCGATGGAATATCTTGCTTCACTGCTTGCGGCAGGCGATACGGCAGTGATTCGGAAGGTGCTGCTGAAAATGGCGGCGATGCGCGTCCATATGCGCGCCAAAACGGTCGGCGGCGTGGATGAACTGAACAAAAGCAAACTGCTTGAAGAAGCCGGCATGACTGCAGAAGAAGTGGAAGATATGGCACGCCTGCTTGCCGTTGCCAAATACAGGGAACGGTTCGTCATCCCGACCGGCCGCCGCGAAATGAACGGTGACCTGTATTACAAGCAAGGCTCCTGCAGCATTGAAGAACTCGCCCCACCGGAAGGCATGGTTACGTATCCGTTTGAAAGGGGAGCAAGCAATGAATGATCGTGAAAAACTGATGTTGGCCATTGCTTCGCGGATGCTTACCTATCCGACAGAGACGCTTTACGAGGAAAAAGAGGCGGTCATCGCGGCGGCGAAAGAAACAGACGCGGCGCTTGAAAAAGCTGCTGCCGCCCTGTTTTGCCTCCCACTTTCCGAAATACAGTCTTTGTATGTGTCCACATTCGACCTTCAAGAGAAAAACGGACTGTACTTAACGTACCATGAATTTGGTGACAGCCCGAAACGCGGCGCCGCTTTCATTAAACTGCAGAAAATGATCAACGAGGCCGGTTTTGAACGCAACGACGGGGAATTGGCCGATTATATGCCAATGCTATTTGAATTTCTGGCCGTATCGGAGCCGTCACGCGAAACGGAACGCCTGTGCAAAAGGCTCGCCTATGCCGTCCAGCGGATTGCCGGCCATTTATCAGAGGAAAGCTTATATATGCCGGTTTTCTCCGTGCTGATGGAACAGATTTTTGAACAACCGAGCAAAGAAGAGATTGAAGCATTGGAACAACAGAGGGAAAAGGCCGATCTTGAAAATCTGCCTTACCCGATCATGTATTAAAGGAGGTACATACATGGCTTCTATCTTTTTATGGGTCATCTTCCCCTATGTAATGGGCACCATCATGATTTTCGGGCTGTTGTACCGGTATGCGTTCCGACAGATCAGCTGGGCGGCACCCTCCACTGAAATTTTCGAGAAAAAATGGCTCAGCATCGGCTCTCCCCTTTTTCATTGGGGCATTGTCTTTGCCTTTATCGGGCATCTCATGGGTGTCCTTATCCCGAAGCGATTTTATGAAGCCATTGGCGTACGCGATGAGCTTTACCACACGGGTGCCATTATCGGCGGCGGCATTGCCGGGCTGATGGTCGTCGCAGGGCTTGTCATTTTACTGATCCGGAGAATCAAATTTGAACGGGTGCGAATCCACGCCACATTCGCCGAATTTTTTTCCATCATTGCCCTGCTTGTAGTCGGCGGGCTTGGCGCCTATATGACCATTGTGTACAATACGACGGTCACGGCATATGAATACAGGACAACCATCGGCCCATGGTTCCGGAGCTTATTTGTCTTCCGGCCGAAACATGAACTGATGAACGATGTGCCAACGCTTTTTAAAGTGCATGTTATTGCGGCGTTTCTCTTGTTCGCTTCGATCCCGTTTACGCGCCTTGTCCACCTGTTCAGCTTTCCGGCGCGCTATCCGGTACGCGCACCACAGCAATACCGGTCCCGCGCCGGTTACAAGCGTATACCGGAAAAATGAGATGAAAGGATAAGCATATGAAAAAGATTCAACTCCCATTACAGACAATTAGTTTAGTGGCAGCTTTTATGATTTGGGTCATCCTCTCTTCTCTTCTTACCTATATAAAAGGGGACATCCCGCTGACACCGGGCGAGACTTCATGGGTGACCTCTATTCCGGTTATTCTCGGATCGCTGTTCCGAGTTCCGGTCGGGTTTTATGCAAACAGGCTCGGAGCAAGGGTGCTGTTTACATTCAGTTTCCTGTTCCTTTTGATTCCGGTGTTTTACCTGAGCATTGCCCAGTCTTTCTGGGGCCTTGTGGTCAGCGGATTTCTAATCGGGGTTGCAGGCGCCACTTTTTCGATCGGTGTCACTTCCCTTCCGAAATATTACCCGAAAGAGCGGCACGGGACGATCAACGGGATTTACGGTATGGGGAATCTCGGCACCGCTGTCACCACCTTCGCCGCGCCGGTCATTGCCAATATGGCGGGATGGCGAACCACTGTCAAGCTTTTCTGCATTCTTTTGATCGTCTTTGCTTTGCTGAATTTCTTCTTTGGAGACCGGCATGAGCCAAAAGTCAAAGTTTCGTTTGCGGAAGAATTTAAAAAAGTGTACTGTGACAGGCGGCTCTGGTTCCTCAGTATTTTTTACTTTATTACATTCGGTTCGTTCGTCGCCTTTACGGTCTACCTGCCAAACTTTTTGGTGTCGAATTTTTCCCTCACCAAAGTGGATGCCGGCATGCGGACAGCAGGATTTATTTTGCTGGCAACATTGCTGCGGCCACTCGGCGGATTTCTGTCCGATAAATTTAATCCGTATACGGTGCTGGCGTTTACTTTTATAGGACTGACCCTTTCCGGCATCCTGCTTTCCTTCAGCCTCGGGATTACGCTGTTTACGATCGGCTGCCTTGCCATCGCTTTTTGCGCAGGGGTCGGCAATGGTGCAGTTTTCAAGCTTGTTCCGCTTTATTTCTCAAACCAGGCAGGCACGGTAAATGGCATTGTCGCGGCTGCCGGCGGGCTCGGCGGTTTCTTTCCCCCGCTCCTTTTAACATTCGTTCACGGGCTAACCAAAAGCTATGCGATCGGCTTTATGTCCCTTTCGGAAGTGGCCCTCGCAAGCCTTGTGCTCGTTTTCTGGATGAGATTCAGCGAGCAAAACCGGGTGCCGGGATAACCGCCCGGCTTCTTTTTTAGGGGCACGCAAAGGAATCCGAATTAGAATGAATATATTATTTTTTTCTCCCAATCAGTAGTGTTATGCTTATGCATAGAGGTTTCTTTTTCATTCATCGGGATATGAAGAAAAAGAAGCCCTTCAAAAAACCTTATAAGGAGAGATCATGATGAACCAAACGCAGTTCGACAAAGTCAAGAACGGAAAAGGTTTTATTGCGGCGCTCGACCAAAGCGGCGGCAGCACACCGAAAGCATTGGCAAACTACGGCGTGCCGGAAGATGCCTATTCAAACGAAGACGAAATGTTTGATCTTATCCACCAAATGCGGACAAGAATCATCACTTCGCCAGCTTTTGACGGCAAATACATCCTCGGCGCCATTTTATTCGAACAAACGATGGACCGCCAGATTGAAGGCTTGTACACTGCGGAATACCTGGCTGAGAAAAAAGGCGTTGTCCCATTTTTAAAAGTGGACAAAGGGCTTGCAAATCTTGAAAACGGTGTTCAACTGATGAAGCCGATCCCGGATCTTGATGCCACACTTCGGCGTGCAAATGAACACCATATTTTCGGAACAAAAATGCGCTCTGTCATTAAGGAAGCCAACCCGGAAGGCATTAAAGCTGTGGTTGACCAACAGTTTGAATTGGCAAAGCAAATCCTCGCGGCAGGCCTCGTTCCGATTATTGAACCGGAAGTAGATATCCATAGTGCAGACAAAGAAAAATGCGAAGAATTGTTGAAGACAGAACTGCTCAACCATCTGAACCAATTGTCGGAAAATGATAATGTGATGCTGAAGCTCACCATTCCGACAGTGCCAAACGTATACAAGGAATTGGTTGAGCACCCGCGCGTTGTCCGCGTTGTTGCCCTTTCCGGCGGCTATTCCCGCGATGAAGCCAATCAAAAACTGAAAGAAAACGATGGCATCATCGCAAGCTTTTCGCGTGCTTTAACCGGGGAACTCAACGCCAGCCAGACAGATGAAGAATTTAATGCCGCTTTGGAAAAAGCAGTAAAATCGATCTATGATGCTTCTGTCAATAAAAACTAACAGAAACCAGCAGGGCGACCGCAGTCCTGCTGGTTTTTTATTTGGATGATGGCGGCGGGAAGATTTTTTCAGACTGAAAAGATGCATTTTGCGGGAGAGACCGCGCAAAAAAACCATCATGTTTCCCCGCTTTGTGCATATGTATCGTAAAAAAGAAAGGAATGGCGCCATGACAAAATGGGATCAAAAAATTGATTGGCTTATCAACAGGCTTAAACAGGACCAGTCTTCTGATGGTTCATGGGCCTATCCGTTCGACACCGGCACCACAACCGATGCCTACATGATCATTCTGTTAAGGACGCTGGTGGTTCAGGAAGACCAATTGATCCGGGGGCTCGCGCAAAGAATTTTAAGCAAACAGTCCGATAACGGGGCATGGAAGCTTTTCGCCGATGAAGAAAACGGCGGCAATCTTTCTGCGACAGTTGAAGCATATTACGCCCTGCTCGCCTCCAGATTTGTCAAAAAGGACGATCCGCGGCTTGTTTCTGCAAAAAAATTCATTCTCGAACACGGCGGCATCCAAAATACAAGCATGTTCACCAAAATCATGCTGGCCATCACCGGGAAATACAAATGGCCTGCTTTTTCGCCTTTTCCGGTTGAAATGATCCTGCTGCCCGCTGCCTGCCCGATTAACCTTTATCAATTTTCCATTTTCGGCCGGGCGAACCTCATTCCCATCATGATTCTTGCATCCCGGAAATTCAGCATGAAAATGAAAAACAGCCCGGACTTAAGCGATCTATTTTCGGCGCGGCACCCCGGGCATTCATGGCCGGAAAACAGGGACCTACTGGATTTGATCGGAGAAGAACTGAAAAAAATAAGCGAATTTCCGGAAAGATTGCACGCATCAGCTCTCGACCGCGCGAAAAAATACATGCTTGCCCGCATCGAACCGGACGGCACCTTTTACAGCTATTTCAGCGCCACATTTCTGATGATCTTCGCACTCCTTTCACTCGGCCATTTTAAAAACGGCCCGATTATCCAAAACGCCGTAAAAGGCCTGCTGTCCATGGCAACAGTGATTGACGGCCTGCCCCATATGCAATATACAACCGCGAACGTCTGGAATACGGCTCTTATCAGCTACGCCATGCAAAATGCGGGCGTGCCCAAAGAAGATGAGACAGTGGCTGCCGCCAACCGGTATCTGCTTTCCCGCCAGCACAACCGGAGCGGCGACTGGAAAATCCATAACCCGCACAGTGCGCCGGGGGGATGGGGTTTTTCCGATATCAACACGATCAACCCGGATGTCGACGACACCACTGCGGCTTTGCGGGCGCTCATCCGGGAAGCGTCGGGTGACACACGAACGCGTGAAGCATGGAAGCGCGGCGTAAACTGGACAGTTTCCATGCAAAACCGGGACGGCGGCTGGGCCGCATTTGAAAAAAACGTCCACGGAAAATGGCTCAAACTCATCCCGGTTGAAAAAGCGGAATATTTGCTTGGTGACCCGTCCAGTGCTGATTTAACCGGCAGGACGCTTGAATTTTTAGGGAATTATACGAATCTGGAAAATCGCCATCCCGCCATGGAAGAAGGCGCAGACTGGCTGATCAGGCATCAGCGCAAAGACGGCTCATGGTACGGCCGCTGGGGAATCTGTTATTTGTACGGCACATGGGCGGCATCCACCGGTTTGGCTGCTTCCGGGATCCCCGCTTCCCGCCCGGCACTCAAACGGGCAGCCGGCTGGATCCAATCGGTACAAAACCATGACGGCGGCTGGGGCGAATCATGCCGGAGCGACATCCACTTTGAAATCTTTGTAAATCCCCTGGTAAACCCCTTTATGCCCGGTATGGGAAAATGAAATGGCGCCGTCGACGTCATATTTGGCGATGGCAGACTGGGCGTCCTCGAGGTTTTCGCTGATGTCTTTCAGGCTGCCGATCATGCCCTTGCCCACTGCGCCAAGCCCGATTAAATTGCCAATCCCGCTTCTGGTATTTTCCCAATCTGAAGGTGTATATTTGACATCCATCCGGTTATACCTCCAGTTTCGTAATATTTTCGTTCAGTTCGAGCATGGTGCTTAATATACCAATAACATTTGCCATTTATTTTACTCCTTCAATAAAGTGCAATTATCATGCAGGGCATCAATGATATGTTCCAGTTTCTCACGGGCTTCGTTTAACAGCCCAAGGTCTGTGGGGTAAACAATATCAGCCAGCCACAGGTTGCGTCCAAAATGAGCTTTCCTATGTTCTTCGTTTTGGGAGAAGCCGATTTAATTGAATTCTATTCTATTCAGAAGCAGAACCGGAAGGTTGATGAGAATCATCGTTGTCATTTTCCTTGGATGTTTCTTCCAATTGGCGTTCTTGTTCTTCCAGAACGATCCATTCATTCAGTTCATTGATGATATTCGCTTTTTAAAACGAGTCATCAGAGAATGATCGAAAGGGGCTTTTTCCTGAAATTCAGGCAAACCGATAAAATACTGAAGATACAGGTTTTCTGTGATCTGTTCGACCGTTTCCCGGTCAGATAGCCCAAGGCGTTCTTTAATGTAGAGAGCTCCAAGAGCGATTCTGACAGAATAAGCCTTTTCTCCTTTGAATTTTTTCTTGAAGGACTTGGCATACTTTGCTTCGGCCTTCCACCACGGGATTAATTCAGCAAGACGGACCCAGCGATTTTCTTTATTTCATTTTCCACCGAATAGTAGGAAAAAACCATCTACAAAAGTTAATTGATGCTCGGTCTTTTTGTACATCGTAACGGCCTCCAAGTGCAAGGTTTTTTACGTGTTTCCTATGAAATCCTTACACTTTATATTCGACGAAAGTAGCCGAGATCCTTGTCAAATCTGAAATTTTCGCTTATTCAGCAAGCTCTAATGACTGACTTTTTGGACAGCCCCTTCTTTGTTTCCCAATATTAAACGCTCACCCTTATGTTCATATATTTCGTATAGTCATTGTTTGCATTTCTGTTTGGATCAAACCCGTTGATTTCCGGAATGAATACGGAAAGAATTTGAATAACCATAGTAATCCCTAAAACGGACTGGGTATATGGGTGATGCTGTATATTGATCACCATTGGATCTTTTATTTTTTTCCGCCGGGCATTAATCATCATGACTTTATCTGTTTTTGTCCGTAAATAGCGGAATGTTTTTTCGATAAAAGGGGCGTTGGAATCTTCACTGTTTAATAGGATGACACTGCTGTTTTGATTGATTGCCCTGTGCATTCCGTGAGAAAATTCTTCAATATCGTTAAAAGCAGCCGGCATGCACATCGTTTCCATTAATTTTAACTGCCCCTCCAAAGCCGTTCCGTAATTCATTCCCGATCCGATTACAAACACATTCTTCATCCCGTTCCCGAATTTCGTCGCCTTGCACCAGTCAACTGTGCTTGCAAAAATATCCGGCAGCTCCTCCACGGAAGACGACAGTTCATGGTAAATAGTATGGAATTGATTTGCGCTTATCTTTCTTTTTTTGCAGGCGAGATGCACAGCAAAGCGCAGCAGTACAACGAGTGTAGCACTGTATCCTTTTGTTTTGGCATTGCTTTTTTCCTCTCCGCAATGGAGGAGCAATTGATAATCGGAACCCGCATATAAAGGGGATGCCTGCACATCCGTTATGCCTAAAACTTTAAATCCCAGCCTTCTTGCTTTTTCAACCGCTTCGAGTGTCCCCCGGCTTGTCCCTGTCTGGGAAATGGAAATGACCAATGTTTTGTCCCGGTCTTCAAAATCGATCGTCGTACAGTTAGACAAAAAATTTCCGGGTGTATAACAGTAGACGCGCACGTTGGCATAAGACGATAAAAAATTTGAAGCAACGGTTGCCGCGTTAAAAGAACTGCCGTGGCTGACGAAGTAGACTGCTTCTATCCCCGTATCCACCCGGCTCATCACTTCCCGGACATCTTCTGCTCCTAGTGCATGCTTTAAAACTTGCGCTTCTTCTTTTATATATTGCCACATCCTGCTTTTCATCCAGCCAGCCTCCGTATTTCCAAATGGACTATATGGTATAGTGTATATACCATTTATATATGCAATATTTTCCTTTACAATAGGACAGATCTGCTATAAATTTTACAATGCATCATCATCAATATTGCCGGCAGCTTCCGTTTTAAAAACCCCAATTTGATTCTTTCCGTTTGCCAATGCATTTTGCACAATCTCATCCACGCTTGTTCCCATATTCCGAGTCATCACTGCTTCAATTAACATTCCTAAATTCACGCCGTAAATCACTTTTATCCTGTCATCTTTCATCGCCTTCATGATGGCTGTATTAAAAGGGGATCCGCTTAGTAAATCTGCAAACACAATCATATGATCACATTCTTCCAGCTGTAAAACAGCCCGGTCCAAGTTTTTTTCCAATTCAACCGCTGTATCGCCGTTTGGAAAGTTTACACAGACATATGATTCCTGTTTTCCAAGAACAAGCTCCAATGCGGATGTAATGCCTGTTGCAAATTCGCCATGTCCCGTTACAATAATACCAATCATCAGACTACCGCCTTTCTTCCAATTCTATGATCCCGATTACATCTTTTAATGAATGAACCTGGTAATTCGCAAGACTTACATCAAACCGGAATACCGGGTCGAGAACCGCTGCTACTTTTATGCCGGCAGCTTTTGCCGCTTGCACGCCGTAGTTTGAGTCCTCCACAGCCAGCAACGCCTCTACATTGACGTGCATCTCTCTTGCAGTGTATTGGTAAATCTCCGGGTGCGGTTTGGTTTCTTTAAACATTTCGCCGCTTACAACCGTGTGAAAATAATAATCAATATGGCATGTCTCCAACACCCGGCGGATCATTTCCATTTTAGAAGATGACGCAAGCCCGATCTTTTTGTGGCATGAAGCCAAATATGCCAATGTTTCATGTACATAAGGCTTAAGGATTTGTGCATAATCAATCGTAATTTCCCTGAAGTAAGCATCTTTCAGCCTTCCTGCTTTCTCCGCAGAAATATTTAACAGACCGGCAACAAATTCATCTTCCATCTGAGGGCTTGCGCCCGCAATAAAGTTCAACGCGGTAATCTCCAAGTCTATATTTTGGGACTTCAGAAATTCATGAAAATGGTGCCGGTACTGCACTTCACTGTCAATAAGCACGCCGTCCATGTCAAAGATTACGCCCTCTATCATTTATTCTTCCGGCAAATGGGCTAAAGGTTCCTCAAAAGGATTAACACTGGTATCAATTCCGATATCTTTTGCCCCTTTTGCAGCAACAAATTGAAACGGAACGGTAAACATGAGCGGCGCCAGGTATTTATTGGTTTTTACATGAAACACGATGTCTCTTTCATCTGCATCGATCTGTTTATAAGTGACGACATGGACCCTGTCCGTATATTTCTTAAATGCTTTTCTAAAGAGCAGCATTCTTTCAAACTCAGCTTCGTCTGAGCCAATGAAAAAGATGGTCTGCCTTTTGTCCAAAGCCATCGTCGGTCCGTGGGAATATTCTTCGATTTCGTATCCGATCGTAGGAATGCGGAGCATTTCACCGATTTTCAGCATGCCTTCCAAAGCGGAGCCGAAGTCTACGCCATACCCCAGTACATAAAGCCGGTCACTGTTAACAATCGTGGTTTTATTGCGATCATACCAGGCTTCACTTTCTTCAATCATCGCTTCAAAACGGTCTGTTAGATCTTTTGCTTCCTCAATTGCCTGATTATATTGTTCCCCGCTGTAGACGCCCAATTCTTTTGCCGTTGAAACAGCCCACAAGTACAAGGTGAGAACCGTAACGGTGTATCCCCTTGTTTCCGGCGGCGTCAGCTCTTTGCCACAGAGCAGGTGGACGACATGGTCTACATGTTTTGTAATCTCGCTTTCCAGGTTTTCTGTTAATGCCAAGGTGATATACCCATTTTGCTTTGCATGCTCCATCACTTCAACCGTCGAGCGCGATGTCCCCGACTGGCTGATGCCGACAAACAAAATTTCCTCTTTTCCCAGCGTATTTGTCCAGTCCGCTTTTTCATAGTTTTTAAAAACAGTCGGATAATTGCCCGCTGCATCTATTCCCACAATTTGTTTAAAATAGTGGGCAGCAATCACAGAAGCATTATAGGAAGTGCCGGATCCAAAAAACAATACTTTCTTAATTGGATACTTTTTAAAAACTTCTACAAAAGGGGCCACAAATTCATCTTTTCTTTCCAGTGCCTCTCTTAATGCCCTCGGCTGATCTTTGATATATCCAAGTACGGTTGCTTTTTCCATTGTTTTCACCTCATAAGCCTTTGATTAGTTGGTTTAAATCCACAGGCGGTTCGTTCGGCACCATTTGCGAAACCAATTGAACCCCTTGTCCGGATAAGTATTTAAAATCTTCCTTATCCTGTTCCGAAACATATACCGTGCCTTTCACATGTTCTGTACCTGGTTTATTGGCCATATTTCCGACAGTAATTTTAGAAATAGGATAACCCAGTTCCACCATTTTTCTCAGCGGGGCCGGCCCTTCACACAAAATCATGACTCTGCTGCCCTTGTCCAAATTTCTTTTCAGCTTATCAGCCGCTGTTGCCGCACTTAAAATGGATAACTTCACTTTACTCGGGCAGCCAAACTTTAATGCCGTTTTCCGCAGTTCATCGTTGCAAATTTTGTCATCCGCGATAACGATCTTGTCAACATTAAAATGAGGAATCCAATATCCGCAAACCTGGCCATGGATTAACCTGTCATCAATTCTTACTTCTACAATCGCCATTTCATTTAACCTCCTATAATCCCAAATACGCCTAAGATAAAGCCAATAACAACAATAGATGAAATGATTTTCGTGACCTTTATTTGCTTTTTAATTGCCCAGAAGATCCCCAAAGTTGTCAATAAAGGCAAAAGCTTCGGCATGATTTGGTTTAAATATGTTTGGATCACGACTTTCTGCCCTGCAATGGCAAAATGCAGCGGTGAAGTAATGTTGATCTGTGATGCAATCATACAGCCAATGGCCATTACCCCGACGATGCCAGCGCAATAAGTAAACAACTGCATTTTTCCGGATTCCTGTAAATCGGATAGGATTTTGCTGCCCTGGGCGTATCCGATTTTCAATCCGTACCAGCGGGTTAAAAATGTCGGGATGTTGAATAAAATCAGCATGATGAGTGGCGCTAAGATATTCCCCTGCTTTGCAAATGAAACCCCGATTGAACAGGCGATGATCCGGAAAATCCCCCAAAAGAAGGTGTCGCCGATCCCGCTAAGCGGCCCCATTAATGCAACTTTGACAGCGTTGATGGAAGACCGGTCCATATTCGGGTCCTCTTTTGCCTGCTCTTCCATGGCAACTGAAATTCCCATTACAAACGGTGCGGGGGCAATCGTCATATTAAAGGCTTCCATATGGCGATGGTATGCCTGCTTTAAGCCTTCCGGATCATCTTTGTAAATTTTTTTCAACTCCGGCATGATGGAAAACATGTAACCGAGGGCTTCCATCCGCTCATAGTTGAATGAGTTCAATAGCGTAAAAGAGCGCCAAAATGTTTTTCTAAAATCTTTTTTCGTAATATTATTCTTTTCGCTGATAACCTGATTGCTCATAGCTCTTCATCCTCCTCTCCTCCGGCATGAGTACTGCTGATACCGGCAATTTTATTGGTTCCAAGCAAGTACACAAACAGTGCTGCCGCAACCCCGAGAAGGGTGACTGCAATCGTGTTTAACCCCGAGAAGGCCGTAATAGCAAACCCTGCAATAAAAAACGGAATTAAGGTTTTTTCCATTAAAATATTCAGCAGCAGGGCAAATCCCAATGCAGGCAAAATGACCGCTACTGCATTTAAGCCGTTGTTCGCCCAATCCGGCAATCCTTTTACAACGGACTCAATTGCATTATTTCCAAAATAAATGACAATAAAGGTCAGAACAGCATACATGGATGCCGTAATCATCCCGCAAATGATGTGGATAAAAATCATTTGCTTTTCTTTCAAGTCGTCAATCAATTTATCAACGCGGTGCATCAAAACAGAATAGGAAGTCATGAGAAAAGTATTCAAAAATTGCATAATCACTGCAACCGGCAAACCGAAAGTAATGGCAACTTCCGCACCTTTCCCGGTTAAAATCGCCACTGCCGTTCCAATGGTCCCTCCCGCGCCAATATCCAGCTGAGCGGTCGGTCCGATTCCCGTTGCGCCCATCCAAATAATCTGGAGCTGTGCGCCAATTAAAAGGCCAAGTTTTACATCCCCTAAAATCAAACCAACCAGGAACCCAGTAACAATTGGTTCGCGGAACTTCATTTCACCGAAAAAGTTGCCATCCAGATTGGACAATGCGACAACCCCGGCAATGAGAATTGCCTGGATCAGCGTAACATGCATTTCACTTCCTCCTTTGTTTAGAGTATTTCAGAAAGTAAAGTGTACACATTTTAAGCGTTTACAACTGTAAATCACCCCGCTTTAAGATTCCATTCCTTTATCAGAGTTTGGTTAACTGGTATATATACCATACCAGTTACTATCATTATAATCCATTTGTTAAAGAAAGCAATGGTTTTTTATAAAAAATTTTTGAAAGTTTATTTCAGTCTGTATGTAAGTGTTTACAAAATTTTATTTCAGAAAAAATGGAAGAGCGTTCCGTTTGTAACATCTGACGTTCTTCCATCTATCTTCTTATTCTATATTTTTCTTTTTGTTGAAAACTGAAACGATGTAAATTCCGGTTTATTATAAGACAACGTATACTCCACCAAATGTCCCTCTTTGTCATACCCATAGTAGGTGAAAAAAAAGACCTTTTTCCCCTTCTTGATTTCCAATGCCGGGGCATAGTTATCCGGAACATCCCTGATTTGTAAATCAGAAGTCAATCTAACAGGATAATGGCCATGCAAATCCATATAATCATATAGAGAATTATTTGCAAAATCATACCGGTCGGTTTCTTTGAAATAACTGCAAGGGAAATAACTTTCCTGCACTGCATATGGCTTTCCATTTATAAACGACAGCCTGATCAGTTCATAAACTTGGTGAGAATCCGGAAACGCATTTTTCAGCTCACCGACTGCATCGATTTGTTTTAATGAGAGCACAATTCTGGAAGAGTTTAATCCGCCTTTCCGGATTGACATGCTTAAACTGACGTCTCCGCTGCCAAGCTCAACCTTATCCTGGAGATCAGGTATTTTTTCGACAAAGGTGCCTTTTCCCTGAATCGCCTTCAAGTACCCTTCTTGCCGCAAGCATTTAATTGCTTTTCTTACAGTAAGCCGGTTAATGCCGTACAACTCTGCCATTTCCCTTTCAGACATAATTTTATCACCGACTTTATACTCCCCATTCATAATTTTCTCTTTAATGCTGTTCATTAATTGAATGTACAGGGTGTCATTCGTCATCTTAAATTCATCTCGCTTTTAAACCGGTAAAAGTCCGGATCCGAGATGATCTCGGTGTACTGTAACGGTTCATGGTTTTGAATCAATATTGTTTCCTTTAACATTAAAACTTCCGCATCATCCGGTAAATTCAACAACTGCTTCTCTTTTTCATTTGCATTGACAATTAAGATCTCCTCATCCGTCTGTAAAATCTCCAGTCCGAATTCTCTTTTTAAAATTAAAAAAAGCGGTTCATGATTGAAGTCCATTTCTTCGATGCCCGGAACTTTTTTATAATCTATATATATTTTTTCAATTGCCCTTGGCTGTTCCTCTACGTATCTCACTCTTTCCAGATAAAAAATTTTTGAAGCGAGCGGTATTTCTAAAATCTTACTGATATATCGGTTACACTCTTGTACGTTTTTTCTTAATATTTCATATTTTACTGAATGCTCTTTGGCGAAATCGAGATCAGCAATAAATGAAAATTCCCCAATTTGGCGAACAATATAAGCTTCTTCTCCCACTGGTATACCTCCTTTAAAAAAATGTATACCATTATCGTATTGGAATCTTTATCTAAAAGCAATCTTACTTTGCAAGATTTCCTTACAATTTTTTATATGACTGGAAGTAATGGACATTGAAAAATCCCCACTCTTGAAGAGTGAAGACTCCACTTTCAATGCATGCCTCCCCATTTCCATCTTTCTTACTTTTTCCGTGTGCTAGTGTTGGTCGCCGTCCCCATCGCCCGGCTGCTGCAGCCAAAGCCTTCCTTGTTCTTTTACTCTGACACAGTCCAAATGATGAGAAGAGAATACCGCCCTTTAGGCCGGCACTTGCCGCTTTTTTCTCCACTTTTCATATAACCACTGCGCCCCATATAATAAGTAGGGCTTGCTGAATAAGCAAAAATTCCAGATTTGAC
>NZ_JARTJQ010000010.1:0-2186 GCF_036225245.1 Weizmannia sp. CD-2023 | reverse complement strand
TGGTTACTTTATCTTTAACAGAAATTGATTCTTTTTTCATTTTTTTAATGAATTACAATAAAGCCTAAAAGGCTTGGTAATCCATAAGTTATAATAAGTTTCTGAATTTCTGTGAATAATTCAGGATAAATATTTTGACCAGCCAAATATACTTTTCCTTCATCAGAACTTAATTTATAAATTTTGTGATCTGCCATCTCTTCACATCCTTTTATAATCTTTTATATTCGTCTTTCGCCTTTTTATTATTATCCTCCAAATATAATCTGTCTTCTAAAAAGTAATTTATTTGATCCTTGTTTATCTTTTTTTTCCATTCAATACTAATAAAAATTGTTTTTATATATAATTTATTTTCTTCACGATATAAATTTATGGTAATCATTGCTTGTTTCAATTTATCGTAATCTACTCTAAGATTGTCATTAATAATATTATTGAATTCTTTTTCATTGAGCTGATAAGCTACTGTTGGAGGCTCATCCATTCCATACTTATATGATTTTGGTGTGAGTTTTTCGATTCCTTGTAATTGGTCAAAAACAAATTGACTATCTAGAGTATCATTTGTTTGTTTGTTAATATATTGGTGATTTTTATAACTGGTCTGATAGTAAGATGAATTTTTTTCTTTATCTTTTATATATTTATCTTTATTCTTAATTTCAGTTTCAGATTTATAACTTTTTTGCCATCTTCCTAAAGCAGTATTATTATTAGTTTTATAAATTCCTTTAAAATATTTTTCAGTAGTTTCCTCTTTTGCTCTGTTCTTATCTACAGGAGTAGTGGTGATAACACGAACAACATGCTCATATTTTGCATAACCATCAACTGCATGCATAATCTCATCCATATTTTTCTTGTTTAGATCATTAGCTATTTTTTGATAGTCTACCTCTTTTGTAAATAACGAGCATCCACTTGTCGCTGTTATCATAGTGATTGTGAAAAACATCAATAATAGTTTCTTCATACTTGCACCCCGTTTTTAATTAGTGGCATTTTTATTTTTGTAAGTGACCCTTTTAAATAGTAATAGACTTCGTCAGGGGCCAGTTGTGGTTCATTGTTTATATATTTTGTTGTGAATATCGTTTGGTCATTCGCCTGCATTTTTATGATGCCAGCATTTAACTTGCTTTTACATTTGAAGACAAGCGGATCCCTGTTCCGGCTGAAATAGTCTTCTTGCCCACAGAAAATGAAAAATACTTCAACGCTTTTAGACTGGTCAATTAACAATGCTGCGTCTTCTTCACTTATAAACACTTTATTGCAGAACGCCTCCATGTTCCCAATGAAAATCAATTTTCTTTCAAAATGCACATCCATTTGTCTGCCGGTGACCTTTGCTTCTGACAATAATTGGTGTCTTTCATTAATTAGGGCTTTCCATTCATTAAATTGCAGAATAACATCTGGTTCTTCAACAACATAACATCCCACTTTGTCTTTAAATGAAATCAGACCATAGTCAGCGGAATCCACAATAACTGTATTTTTTAAATGATAATCATCTAGTTGTGCCAGTAAGCTAAGAGAAATGTCATTAATTATCAATTGATCAATGCCATATACTAATAAATGATTATATAGAGAGAAATTATGTGAAACGACCTGCACATCATCAAAATCCAAGCCAATCGGCAATGATCCCTGTTCTTGTGCGTTTATAAGCTGCTGATTCTTTCTATACTTCACTATGTCAATTACTTCTGGCATCATTGGAATTGCTTCCGGACGAACGCCATACCATGAGTGATCCATTGTTTCAATTTCTTCCTGTAAGATCTTTGTTCGTTCTAATTCATTTTCTGCTTTTGCAGGTAGTACAGTTTGGAATACTGTAGGATTTTCCAACTTAATGATGCCTCTTCCAGGAATTTCCTCCATTTGTAAAGCTGTTCTCCCGACAATGGATGAAACTTCGCTTTTGTCAATTAAATGGGCTTGCTGAACGAATCAAATTTGGTCAGATACAAGCCAAATTCCGATTATCAAAATATAAAATAGTGTTGTGTAAAAATTTCAAAAAAAGAACCCTGAGCTTGCGCTCCAGATTCAGTATGAAGAATTGAAGGGCTACTACTGTTTCGCTGGTCTCCTGAAGGCGTGCTCGAATAAGGCCCAGCCCATACTTGCGCTTGCCTTCGCCAAATTTGCCTTCAACGGCATTACGTTCA
>NZ_JARTJQ010000009.1:0-1572 GCF_036225245.1 Weizmannia sp. CD-2023 | reverse complement strand
TTTTTAAAAGAAATTCTTTTCTCTACAGAAATGATTAAGTAAACCTTACTTGTATTGGCTTACTTAAATGGGTGAAATCCTCGTCTGTTAAAATGCGTGTCCGAAACGATTCCAACAGATTTGAGGATTTTTCTTTTGCCGTTTTTTTGAGTGCTTTTAAGATTGACGAACCTTTTTCAAACAGCTGTCTAATAATATCTGTTATTTGAACTAATAAATAATGATTTTTCATGGCTGTGTAGTTTTGGCTATTGGCATGTTCTATATTGTAACGATTATTTTTTTGTTCGTTAAATCCTTGATTTTCAATCTTCCAGCGGCTTCTTCCTGCAGCGATGAGTCGTTCCACGTTCTTTTTCGTGATTTTAATATCCGTTATAAATACATACTCTTTCGATTTCCCATCCTCTGTTTTCATTGTGGCCTCCATCAGATTGACCGTTCTGTCTTTGTAGGCAATATCATTCACCCAAACTAATGAATTCTGATCCTTACTTTGTTCCAGCTCTTTTATTGCCTTAAACTCCGTCGAGATACTTTTAATTCTCCCTTCCTTAAATCTGCATATATATTTCCATTTGTGCGCCCTGCACAGATTAAATACCGTTTCACATGCATAGAGACTATCTCCCAAGATACAAATCGGTAGTCTTTTAAATATTTTTTTTATTTTCTTTGCCAGCCTGTCGAAGGCTTTTAATTCACAATCTTGCTTAGAAACATTTTCTGATTCATTTTCGATAAATTCGGAGGCAATACTGAAGACCATATCCCCCACGACAAGCTTGGCTTCAAGTACATGGTGCATATAAAGTACGTTCGTTTCTCCTGTTTCTTTATTTGTATATGCCCGTCTCAGGCAGTGTTTACAATGTTTCTCATGAAAGGTGTGTAATCCAGTTCCATCAATGATGACACCCCAGTACTTTCCTTCAATTCGATAAGACTCGAGAGACCTTTTTTTCAATAATTCTTTAATCATATACGTTCTAATTTTTTCTAATTCATTTACATCTAAGCCAGATAAAAAGTCGTTAATTGTATCATAATGTGGAAGTTCTTCAAGAGAATCTAAGCCTAACACCTTCCCTACATTTTTAATACATTCTTCTTTATTAAAACTCTCACTCATGTTTCTCATGGATTTTAGGCCGGTCATATTTTTCAACATCATCGTAAATAAAAGGACCTCTGGACCATAAGTGATATAGCTTTGATGTCGGTGGTCTGCTACCTTTTTTAGGTTATTCATCAGGTCTTTGAAAAAATGCTTCTGAATTTTAAGGAACTCGAAAAAATAATTTGCTTCTTTTTCACGATTTCTTTTTTCTTTTCTAGTAACCAAAATAAAAACCCCCTCAAAACAGCCAAGTTTAATTAGGGCTTGCTGAACGAATCAAATTTTAGCTTGTATTCGACTTGTCACTAAGCCATGCCAAAATATTCGTCCAGCAAGCTCTAATTATTTAAATTATTACATATTTAGCCGCATTTTTGGGGGGGAATAGTTAAATTATCACGAAAAATTTTTACTCCTCAGAGCTGTAATCCGTTACAATGAAATATTCTAAT
>NZ_JARTJQ010000008.1:0-1747 GCF_036225245.1 Weizmannia sp. CD-2023 | reverse complement strand
TGGACCATAAGTGGTATAGCTTTGATGTCGGTGGTCTGCTACCTTTTTTAGGTTATTCATCAGATCTTTGAAAAAGTGCTTCTGAATTTTAAGGAACTCGAAAAAATAATTTGCTTCTTTTTCACGATTTCTTTTTTCTTTTCTGGTAACCAAAGTAAAAACCTCCTCAAAACAGCGAAGTTTAATTAGGGCTTGCTGAACGAATCGAATTTTAGCTTATCCGATTTGTCAGTAAGCATTGCCAAATATTCGTCTAGTAAGCTCTCATTATTTAAATTATTACATATTTAGCCCCTTTTTTGGGAAGTATATTTAAATTATCCCGAAAAATTTTTACTCCTCAGAGCTGTTTTAAATTCCGGCTCCGAGGAGAAATTTTTCAATTTTTAGATGTAAGGATGCAGGTATGATCTATCAACACTTATAACATAAAATTTCGAAGATAAAGTCGAATAATACATTGCAGGTGGAAACTTTAAAAATGTCGAATTAAATAGAATTCTATAGAAAATCCCTCAAAAATAAGAAGATATCATTTTAGATAAAGTTCATTCAAAAATTAAGGTAAATTTGTACTTAAGCAAGCGAAATATTTGTTTCAAGAAAGCTATACCTCTTTTTTTGAGTTTTTTCAAGAAAATATAGTTTCATTTCATGCAAATGCATTCACTTTATATGATGAACGGTGGTATAGCCAAAAGGTAAAGGCAAAGGTCTGCAAAACCTTCATTTCCCGGTTCAAATCCGGGTACCACCTTTACTCTTAGAGTGAGGTGTAATAAATGAGTATTGAAGAAGAGCTGGAAAAATATAATCAACTAAAAATTGATTTATTAAAAATGTCGAAGTGCATAGAGGATTGCGATATATCTCAAAAAGAACTTTACCAAAACATTTGTTTGGAGTACTCTAAGGAGTTAAAAAATGCAAAGAATGCACTAGCATCAAAATATGGTATTAAAGCTTGTCAATGTTGTAATTTACCTTAGAACTCTCTTTTACGAGATTTTATAATATGTTCCTTACATCCAAAAATAGACGTAAGTTGACTGTATTGCCTGTCTGGAATTTGACGAGTTTCATTTCCTCGTATTTATCTCTAGAGAAAGGAAAAGGACAATTCCCGTATAGCTTATACGGGAATTGTCCCACCAAAAACAAATTGTATCATATTAAGCTAATTGAAAATACTAAATTTAGAGTTATATGTGTCAAGTTTTTCTCGATAAGGTTTAAAAATCGAGTATTTCAGGACACTCTTTTTGTACACTTTCGGCTGCCGTGCTTCGGTTGCTCTCCTAGCTCAGTAGTATTTTCCGAAGTGCGTAAATTGCCGTAATATTTCTGTACAAAGATGAATAAGAGGAGTTGAGACATCCTGATGGCTTGTTTCAAGTTCAGTTACTTTCTCGCGCTTCTTGAACAGTGTTTCAGATAGCGTTCTCTCAATGTCCCATTGAATAAATGGATTTAGCTATTTACTTGGAAGACATTGCTGCCAACCAAAATAACAGGAAGTTAGGAAACTATTTCTATAACTCTCTTGGCGTCTAATTTAACTTTCTCTTCCAACCAAGGTATCTATAATTCCGTTTAAACCATAAGGTATTTAACTAAGCGTATGTCTGAAATGAAAGTTTGGAATATTGACAGCGAATTCATATATGTTATTCTTAAATAAATACAAGCCTAAAATAACGTCTGGGAGGCGTTTGTATTGTTCAAAACCAAAGTGGGCCTTGTTATT
>NZ_JARTJQ010000007.1:0-19712 GCF_036225245.1 Weizmannia sp. CD-2023 | reverse complement strand
TATCAAAAATATAAACCCCCTCAAATGAGCCAAGTTTAATTAGGGCTTGCTGAACGAATCAAATTTTAGCTTGTATTCGACTTGTCACTAAGCCATACCAAAATATTCGTCCAGCAAGCTCTAATTATTTAAATTATTACATATTTAGCCGCATTTTTGGGGGGGAATAGTTAAATTATCACGAAAAATTTTTACTCCTCAGAGCTGTAATCCGTTACAATGAAATATTCTAATTTTTACCTTATGCTGACATATTTAAGTAAATTGAACCTTATTAGCAGAAGAATTTCTTTGGAATTTTTAATCTTCATATGTCCATTGCAATGGACATAAAACAGTGATTGCGTTTTCAAAAAACCATTATAATAAATGTGTGAGGTGATATTGAATATGCAGCTCAGTAGAAGAGAACAAGTGCTAGCGGACATTTTATTGCAGAAAAGCGATTATATAACTGCCGAAGAAATCGCAAATCTTGCAGGAATATCAACCAAAACAGTCTACCGGATAATTAAAAAAATGAATGACTCGTCCAGCTGTGGAGAAATAATAGAATCGTCGAGAGGGCGTGGTTATAAAATCAATTATGAGAACTACATGAAAGAGAAAAGGTTTAAGAACCGTGAATTTCTGGATTACACCCCGATTGAACGAAGAAATAGCATTATCCTGAACTTGCTATTTAAATCACCTTACTCAATCCGGCTTGAAAGACTTTATGAAAAGTACTATGTGAGCAAATCTGCAATCGAAAACGATCTTAACATTATATCGAATACGTTAAAAAAATACGGTATCAAGATGGTACACAAAGGAAAAAGCATTTCAATTATAGGAAGCGAGATTGACATTCGAAGAGCCATTAATACAACTATCTTAAAGATGAACCTATTTGATGCGGAGAATTTATATGATTTTTCATCTGACAGACACACCCTGAACCAATATGATAAGGAATTCATTATTTCTCAAATCGAAGAAATTGAACGCTCTTTAAATATGACGATTCCCTATCCCTATAATATTAATATTTTTTCTCATTTGTATATTTTAATTAACCGGTTCAGAGAAGGTAAGTTTATCGAAAATAAAGAGAACTCTGTTCATAAGGAACAACAAGAAATTATAAAGGAAAATCCGCATTTATATGCTATCGCGAAAAAAGTCATCACTGATACGAGCCATTATTTAAATGCAAAACTGTCATCGTTGGAATCAATTTATTTGTTACAGTATCTTGTTTCAACCCGATTCAATCAAGACAGAAATCTCACAGATGAACTGCCCTCTCTTGTTAAGAGAGTCACAAAATTTTATATCACAAAGTTCAATGAAATTGAACACCAAAATATCCGCTATGAGTTGGTGAAAAATGATCTTGCTAATCATATTAAACCAATGCTCAATCGAATTTACAACCATATTTATATTAAAAATAATTTATTAGATGAAATTAAATTGGAATACGGACATTTATTTAATTCAGTTGCACAAATATCTAAAAAGGTTGAAGAATATTTTCAAATTGGAAAAATCAGTGAGGATGAAAGCGGATTTATTACCTTATATTTTGCAAAATACATTGAACAAGAGCAAAAGCAGAAACGGGTACTGATCATGTGTACAAGCGGTGTCGGCACATCAGAATTGCTAAAAGTTAAAGTTCAGAAAGCTTTTCCTGAATTAGAGATCGTTGATGTTATATCCACCATAAAATATCTTCATAATGAACATCAATACACCGATGTTGACTTAATCATCACAACAGTGGACCTGAATATACAAATTGAGACACCTGTTTTGCTTGTAAGTGCCATGTTCACAAATAAGGATAAAAACCGGCTAGCAGAGTTTCTGGGAGGTATTGAGCATGGATGATGGGAAACGCGGCGCATTCAATTTAAAACTCATAACACACCGGCTATTAGCGGCAAATAAGAATGAGGCTTTGATTGAATTATCTAATGTAATGGTGGATTATAACCTTTTAAATGATAGTGGAGAATTTATCAAAGAAGTGCTCATGCGAGAAAAACAAGGAGCAACATTAATCGATCCGGAAGTTGCACTGCCCCATGGAGAATTTGAAAAACTCTCAAATTCAGCGGTTGTCATTGGATTAAGCGAGCATGGCATTCTTTGGGAACAAGACGCAGGTATGGTACGCATTGTTATATTATTAGCAATTAAAAAGAACAGCCAGCAAGATCCTGGAAAAACACTTGTAAAAAAGGTGATTGGAAAAATTGCAGATGAAAAAATCATGAAAAACTTAAAGAAGGCTGCAACCGAAAAGGATGTGATTCGTTTACTATCTTAGTAACTTTATAAAATTAGAGGAGAGTTTGATATGTATTTCGACCAAGAGATTATATTGTTCAATCAATCAGTAGAGGGCTGTGAAAATGCATTGGAATTATTGGCTGATCAATTTATGAAGAAAAAATTGGTAACGAGTTCTTTTAAAGACGGCATTTTAAAAAGGGAAAAAAATTATCCGACTGGTTTAAAAATGAATAATATAGGGATTGCCATACCTCATACAGACAGTGACAAAGTCATTCATTCCCAAGTAGGTTTTATGTCTCTTAGCAAACCTGTAAAATTCAGGGAAATGGGGAGTGAGACAGGAACAGTCGATGTCAGTATAATCTTTATGCTGGCGCTGAAAAAAGCAAATGATCAACTTAATATGCTACAAAAATTGGTATCTCTGTTTCAAGATGAACAATTGGTGACCATTCTAAGAACATGTAGCAGCAATAAACAATTTATCGAAATCATGCAACAAAAAGGTATTTATTAGCCAAATATAAATCGTTAGGGGGACTTAATAATGGAGGTTATACAATGGTTTGTTAGTTTAGGTGCAAGTGTCATGCTTCCAATATTGCTCTTTATCTTTGCTCTTATTCTTGGAATTAAACCCGGCAGAGCATTTAAAGCCGGTTTAACTGTTGGTATAGGTTTTGTAGGCCTAAACTTAGTCATCAATCTATTAACATCAAATCTGGGCCCGGCAGCTCAAGCAATGGTAAAAAATTACGACCTTCACCTCAGCTCAATTGATGTTGGCTGGCCAGCAGCATCTGCAATCGCTTACGGAACAGTATTAGGCAGTATGGCCATCCCCGTAAGCATTATTGTCAACATCATTCTCTTGTTTATTGGTATTACAAAAACATTAGACGTAGATATTTGGAATTATTGGCATGTTGCATTTACTGGATCACTCGTCTATGCCGCAACTTCAAACTTCTGGCTGGGTATTTATACCATGGTTGTACATGCCATGCTTATCTATCTCTTAGCTGATATGGGAGCAAAGACCGTTCAAAAATATTATAATCTGCCAAATATCACATTTCCACATGGGTCTTCTGCACCTGGTTTATTAGTTGCAATCCCATTGAATTGGCTATTTGACCGAATTCCTGGGATTAATAAAATCCATCTTGACCCGGAAACAGTCCAAAAACGACTAGGCATATTTGGCGATTCAACTGTCATGGGTACAATCATCGGGATCGTCATTGGATTATTGGCAAAATATTCAATAGCAAAAACCCTTCAATTAGGGATTAACACTGCTGCAGTCATGATGCTCATGCCAAGAATGGTCTCATTGTTAATGGAAGGACTAACCCCAATTTCTGAAGGAGCAAATGAATTTGTCCAAAAAAAATTCCCCGGTCGCCATTTGTATATTGGGATGGACAGTGCTCTTGCAGTAGGCCAATCTTCCGTACTTTCGTCATCATTAATTTTGGTACCGTTAACATTACTGATTGCCGTTTTCTTACCCGGAAATAAAGTATTACCATTTGGCGATTTAGCCACGATCCCTTTCATGATTGCATTAATGGCTGCCGTATTTAGGGGGGATATTTTCAGGACGGTTATTGGAGGTGCAATTAATATTGCTCTAAGTTTATATATTGCGACATGGGCCGCACCTATGATTACAAAATCTGCTATAGCAGCAAACTTTAACTTAAATGGCAGCCATTCCATCAGCGTATTAAGTGATGGCGGTGTATGGACAACTTGGATGATTGTTGGGCTGGGCAAACTGCTTAGCTGGGGTGGAATAACAATCATTGGAGTCATTGTTTTGGCAGGCTTAATTTACTTTAACAAAATCAGAAAAGATGTTGACGCGGATAATGGATAATGCAAGAGAATAATGAAGGAGGAATTGATCATGAAAAAATTATTAATTGTTTGTGGAACAGGCGTAGCGACCAGTACAGTTGTAACTGGGAAAGTAAAAGACTTTTTAAAAAAGAACGGCTTAGAAAAAAAAGTTACCTTATATCAAAGCAAAATCGCTGATGAAGTTAATCGCCTCGATGATTATGACATCGTACTCAGCACCACAATCGTTCCGGATCACTTAAAAGAAAAAGTAATTAACGGCGTACCATTATTAACAGGGATCGGCGCCGACAAAGTCTTTGAAACAATTAAGAAAGAAATAGAAAATTAAGCAATCGTTATAACCAAGGGAGGATCCAGCTCCAACCTTAGATCTTCCCTTTTAATTTAATTGGAGGTGCAAAAAGATGCTTGTGACGTCAAAAGAACTATTGGCAATTGCGAAAAAAAAGCATTTTGCCATACCCCATTTTAACTTTTGGAGCCGTGCTTCCTTATTGGCTTATTTAGACGTTGCCCAAGAATTAAAATTGCCGGTTATCCTTGCCTGTGCTGAATCCCACAGTTCGTACATGACGACGGAAGAAGCCGCAGAATTCGGTTTATACTATGCGAAAAAAGCTGATATTCCAGTTGTCTTGCACTTGGATCACGGCGTAAACCTTTCTAACATTCAATATGCGGTTGATAACGGATTTACATCAGTGATGATTGATGCTTCCCAAGAAACGTTTGCAAATAATGTGAAAAAGACAAAAGAAGTTGTAGAATATGCCCACAATAAAGGTGTGGTTGTAGAAGCAGAACTTGGCCACGTTGGCTCCGCAACGAATTATGATATTAATGATGACTCAAATTACACACAAGTAGAAGCTGCTGTCGAATTTGTAAATCAAACCAATGTTGACTCTTTAGCGGTTGCGATTGGAACAGCACATGGAACTTATAAAGGAGCTCCTCATATTAATTTTGACAGATTAAAAGAACTGTCTGCCCATGTCCCTGTCCCTCTCGTTTTACATGGAGGATCTTCATCAGGCGATGATAATCTCTCAAAAGCAACTGAACTGGGCATATGTAAAATAAATATTTTTACAGACATTACAATTGCCGCACTACAAAATACGAGAGAAAAAGAATATCAAAATTACATCCAACTGGAAAAGGATGCTTACTTAGGCATGAAAGAAATGGCAAAACATTACTACCATGTCTTTCATACTAAACGTTATAACGAAAAATAATTTAATTTGGAGGGGTGAGTCAATATAATGAAAATAAGAACACCATTCTTAGTTGTGAATCCAAAATCTTACTTATATGGAAATCAATCCTTGGATTTGGCTTTGGCCGCTGACAAGATCGCAGAGGAAACAGGACTCGAATTGTTCTTTACGTGTCCATATGCAGACATTCGGTATATAAAAGAAAATACAAAGCGCTTAATTGTTACGGCCCAACATATGGAGCCAATAAAACCAGGGCGTAGTATGGGGCATATATTGCCGGAATCGTTAAAAGAAGCCGGCGCTGAAGCCGTTTTTTTAAACCATGCTGAACATCCCATGACAATTGCAGATTTATCAAAAACGATAGAAAGAGCTCGCGAGCTAAATATGATCACCATAGTATGTGCTGATTCAGTAAATGAGGCCGTTGCACTTGCACAATTAAAGCCGAACATTCTCTTAGCAGAACCTACTGAACTAATTGGTACTGGAAAAGTTGCAGACTCTCACTATGTTATTGAAACTGTTACTAAGATCAGGAATATAGATCCAGATATATTAATAATGATCGCTTCAGGTGTGACAACTGCCGGGGATGTTTATAACGTTATTAAACTCGGATCAGATGGTACAGGAGGAACAAGCGGTATATTGAAAGCGCCTGATCCAAAAGAGCGTATTAAAGAATGGGCAAACGCAATGTTAAAAGCAGTGCAAGATAGAGAGCAGGAGCAAGTGAGGAGGTTATCCAATGACTGTTTATAAAGAACAAATTAGCTTGAAATCGCATGGAGGAAAGCCAACTTTTTTTAATATAACGCCTGCCGTAAAAGAAGCTATTAAAAATAGTAAAATTCAAAATGGCATTTGCGTCGTAATTTCTCCACACACGACTTGTTCTGTGTTTTTTGAAGAGTTTGTTCATGATTTCACTGAAAATGGCGATGAATTTCTACAAGCTGACTTAAATTATGTTCTTCAAAAAATCATTCCGGATCAAGTTGAAAAAGGCCAATATAACTATCCTGGTGAAGAGCATTATAAAGCTGTTGCTTCATGGCCGGATATCGAACAGTATATTCCAAATGGGGATCGCACAGTGCTTTTCAACTGTGACGCACACCTAAAATCAACAATAATTGGTTCCAGCGAGACATTTGAGGTTGATAGCGGGAGACTCGGAGTTGGAAAAACGGGTTATATTTATTTTGTTGATTTTGACCGTGCAAGACCACGTGAACGAAAATGTAGAGTCATTGTAATTGGTGAATAAATATTATCTTCACTCTCATTGTCGAAAAACAACAGCGCACTTCCGATCTTAATGATAAAAATAACAAGCGGTGCCTCACCCTCCAAAATTTTGCTGATTTAAAAGGTGGGCACCGCCGTCTTAGGTTAGGCTGTTTACGGCTGCTCTTTCGATCGCAAGGCCTTTGAGGTAACGTTCCATAAATTGCTCAAACCCTTTTACGTCTTTTGGATCCGGATACACTGTCCTTACAGTTTTTTCTGCAAATATATGGTCTAAATACGCTTCCAATGTTTCATCGGCCATTTTGTTAACCATATAAGACGCCAGCACAGCAATTGCCCATGCTCCACTTTCTCCTGCTGTGTCCATAACGGAAACAGGAACATTGAGCGCAGCGGCCATCATGCGCTGCCCGACACCTTCAGTCTTAAATAAGCCGCCATGCCCTACGATCTCCTTCAGTTTTACTTTTTCCTGTTTAACGAGAATATCCATTCCAATTTTTAATGCTCCCAAAGCTGTAAATAAATGTGCTCGCATAAAATTAGCGAGGGTAAAATGGCTGTCCGGCGAACGAACAAACAATGGCCGTCCTTCTTTAAAATGAGTCATATGTTCACCGGACAAATAACCATAAGCAAGCAAACCGCTACAATCCGGATCACCTTTTAGTGCCAAACCATACAAAGTTTTGTACAACGTATTTGTATCTATATCCACCCCTATTACGTCGGTGAATTCTTTAAATAACCCGACCCATGCATCCAAATCCGATGTGCAATTATTAGAATGAGCCATAGCAACCAAATGACCTGCAGGGGTCGTTACAAGGTCAATTTCCGGATATACTTTGGAAAGCTCTTCTTCCAGGACAACCATAGCAAATACGGAAGTTCCGGCAGAAACATTCCCGGTATGGCGAGCAATGCTATTGGTTGCAACCATCCCAGTTCCTGCATCGCCTTCCGGTGGACAAAGAGGGATACCCGCTCCCAACTCTCCCGCAGGATCCAAAAGCTTTGCTCCTTCTTCCGTTAATACACTGGCTTTTTCTCCAGCTACCAAAACTTGGGGCAGAATATCTTCAAGTTGCCAAGGCAGATCTTCAGATGCGATTGCTTCATTAAATTGACGGATCATCGTTTGGTTGAAATCTTTTGTATTCAAATCAATTGGAAATACCCCGGATGCCTCACCAATACCCATAACCCTCCTGCCGGTCAATTTCCAGTGAATATAACCGGCTAAAGTTGTGATGTAATCAAAGTTCGCAACATGCTCTTCTCCGTTTAAGATAGCTTGATACAAGTGAGCAATACTCCATCTTTGAGGAATAGGATAGTTAAAAAGTTTTGTAAGCCTTTTTGAAGCCTGCTCTGTAATATTGTTTCGCCATGTTCGGAAAGGCACCAAGAGCACCCCATCTTTATCAAAAGCCATATAGCCGTGCATCATCCCGCTGATACCGATTGCACCAACTGTTTTCAGTGTAACATGATAATTCTTTTCTACCTGAGCAGCCATTTTTTGATAGCATTCCTGTATGCCCCGCCAAATATCATCTATGCTGTATGTCCAAATATCGTTCAAGTATTGATTCTCCCAATCATGGCTGCCAGATGCGAGAGGTTGATGATCTTCTCCAATGAGAACAGCCTTCATTCTGGTGGAACCTAGCTCTATGCCAAGTGCTGTATGACCGTTTTGAATGGATTTTTTAACATTAAGGCCCATATCCTCTTCCTCCCCTTTCATGTAGAAACACCGATGAGGGTTTCTGCATTTTATTTAATCCGGTGTATACGCAATACTTGAATGCTTCAAAGCCAAGCCGGATCTCAAACTGCTGCATCACGGAGTTACTCCAAGCCTTGTTCCCTACATCCCATAAAACGAGCGCAAATTCACTAACTCTTCAATACGATTTTTAGGCAATTCCCTTTCACCATTGAGCATTCTGGTAATAAATGTTAACTTTGCGGTATACTCTAAACGTTCCATATTTAAATAAGCCGCCATCACATCTTTCCCCCAGGTTAAAGCCCCATGACTTTCTAATAATACCGCTTGTTTATTTCCTAAAAAGGGTTCAATAGAGTCAGGAATTTCCTCAGTCGAAGGCGTGCCATATTTCGCCAGCGGAATTTCCCCCATAGCAATAACTGATTCCGGCATCATCATTTTATCTAGAACTTCGCCTTTAATTGCAAAAGCTGTCCCAAAAGGCGGGTGGGCATGAACCACTCCATTCATTTCCGGCAAACGGCGATAAACTCTCAGATGCATTTTCAATTCGGTAGAAGGGCGGTATCCTTCCTTCGCCTCAACAATTTCCCCCTCTAAAGTCACTTTTACCAGTTTTTCCGGAGTCAAATATCCCTTACTGACACCAGTTGGCGTTGCAATCACTTCATTTTCTGATAAACGCGCGGAGATATTTCCGTCATTGGCTGCTACATAATCTTTGTTAAATAAATTTCTACCGATATCACATATAAGTTCACGCAGTTCTTTTTCACTGTATTTCATTATGAAATGCTCCTTTCATAAAAACCAAAAAGATCAACATACAATGGCACTTTGGCAAAGCTTAAACTTTGGCACAACTTCATTTGGTTCGAACCGTTATTTCTCTACCTTCGCGAAAATTTTTTCTTTCAAGTTCGCAATATATAGGCAAGGTGTCTTAAAAAGATGATCTTCTTTTTAAGACACCTGTTTCATTCTATCGATATAACGGGCCAAAATTTTGGCAAGCCCGATAATCTGCTGCTTCAGGGTCTTTTGTTCCAAACATCGCCCAGGCGCTTGGCCTGAAAATCTTCTTTTCACTCACATTGTGCATATTTACAGGAATTCTAAGCATAGAAGCCAATGTCATTAAGTCGCTGCCAATGTGCCCGTAGCTCATCACGCAATGATTGGCTCCCCAATGATTCATGACAGTGTAGACATCTTTGAATGCGCCTTCTCCAGTAAGGTTGGGAACAAACCAAGTCGTTGGCCAAGTAGGGTCTGTACGATTGTCTAAAATATCGTGAACTTTTTCCGGCAATTCAATGGTGTACCCTTCTGCAATTTGCAATACCGGCCCCAATCCCTTAATAAGATTGATTCGAAGGATGGTTACAGGCATATTGCCTTTTGTTAGAAAGTCGCTGGAGAAGCCGCCGCCGCGGAAATATCCTGTCGCTGCCGGCCGCCAAGAAGTTGCTGCCAAGCATTTTTGCACTTCTTCTTCAGTAATGTCCCAGAACGGCTTCATTGCCGGTTTTCCTTCTCTTGTTTGTTCTCCCGTCCCGTCAAGTGCGGCAGACCCGGAGTTGATCAGGTGAATAAAACCTTCAGATGCCAATCCCTCCGGTTTATATCCCGTCACACGTTCTACAGCATCAGGACTCCAGTACGTCCGGACGTCGGCGAAAATTTGCGCTGAGTTAGTTAACAGATGTCCAAAAAGCATGGATACAGCGTTTAAACTATCATTTTCTGTTGCCATGATGTAAGGAGGACGAATCCCGTCCCAGTCGAACGAGGAATTCAAAATGGTTTCCATAAAATCCCCATTTGGAAAATGGTCTGTCCACTGGCGCTGTCCCTGAAAGCCGGCAGCAATCGCGTTATGCCCCAAAGCCTCCTCACCGAACCCTATTTGGTTTAGTTTCGGGTTCCCAACCATTAAGTCACGGGCAATGAGCGCCATTTTAACACTGACTTCCCAATCTCTATCCTTTTGCTCCCGGGTTCTCTGCATGTGTTCCGGATTATGATCCGGTCCTTCAGGGCAGTTTTCTTTAACCCATTTTAAAGCACGAATGTACTCTTCCTTATCATAAATTTCCTCATCCATACGCCTTACAAATTCAGACATATCAACATATTCATTTCTCATTCCCAAATATTCCTGGAAGAAATCCGGATTAACCGTACTGCCGGCAATTCCCATTGATACAGATCCGATGGACAAATAGGACTTTCCTTTCAAGGTTGCAACAACCAGTCCGGCTTTGGCAAATTGCAATAATTTTTCCTGTACATCTTCCGGAATTGTAGCATCATCCAAGTCTTGAACATCTTTGCCATAAATGCCAAAAGCGGGAATACCCTTTTGATTATGGGCGGCTAATACGGCTGCCAAATATACGGCCCCCGGGCGTTCTGTGCCATTAAATCCCCATACAGCTTTTGGAATTTCAGGCGTCATATCCATCGTTTCCGATCCATAGCACCAGCATGGCGTGACAGTAATGGAAAGCCCCACACCTTCTTCTGCAAATTTTGCGGCTGTCTGGGCTGCTTCTGCTACTCCGCCAATACAAGTATCGGCAATGACACATTCAACGGGTTCACCGTTATAATGGCGAAGGTTATCCGTTAACAATTTGGCAACCGATTTAGCCATATTCATCGTCACATCTTCTAAAGACTCGCGTATTCCCTTTCTTCTTCCATCAATAGCCGGCCTGATCCCCACTTTCGGCAATTTTCCAAAAAATCTATTATTTACTGTTTTCATGATAATGCCTCCTCGCATTGGTATTCAACAGATCTATAAAGCGGCCATATGCTTCCTGCCATTCAAATAGATCCTGAGGTTCATAGATTTTAAGAGGAAATGAATTCCGGACCATTTCACGCCCTTCAGTTAGATTCTTTATTTCCCCGAGGGCTATCCATTGTGTTAATGCATTGCCAATCGCACTTGCTTCAACAGGCCCGGCTACGACCGGGCGATTGGCTGCATTTGCGATGAATTGACAAAATAACTCATTTTGAATGCCTCCGCCTCCCATATGAATGGTGCCAATTTGCCGGCCTGTTAAATGTTCCAACTTTTCTACAACCCAACGACATTTCAGCGACAAGCTAACCAGAATAGAGCGAAGATATTCCCCTGGTTTTTCAGGGGGCTGCTGACCGGAATGGATACAAAAATTCCTGATTTGCGTTGGCATATGAATCGGGTTAAAGAAACTTGGATCATCCGGATCGATTAAACTGGTAAACGCGGCAGCATTCCGAATAAGCCGGTCCTCTTCTTCATAGGTAAAGTGCATACCTTCTTTTGCCCATGCTGCCCTGCATTCCTGGATAAGCCACATCCCCATCATGTTTTTGAGAAGGCGTACTGCTCCATCGGCTGTCCCTTCGTTTGTAAACCCCCACTCTAGCGCCTCGTCACAAATCACAGGGGCCTTTACTTGCACACCTATTAAAGTCCATGTACCGCAACTTATAAAAACGGCATGATCCAATTTAATCGGCAAGGCGGCATAGGCACAAGCCGTATCATGCCCCGCACCGGATATCACTTGAACGGGGCCGGTAGCGCATTCATGTTGAATAGATGCACGGATTGGCCCAAGGATGGTTCCGGGCATGACAATATCAGGAAACATTTCCGCCGAAAGTTCCAATTTCTTTACTAATTCAATGTCCCAGTTACGGTTCTGAATGTTAAGCAAAGACGTAGTTGAACTAATCGTGTATTCACTTGCCTTTACACCGGAAAAAAAGTAGTTAATTAAATTGGGTGTCAATAATAGTGTTTTTGCTCTGTCCAAAAGTTCGGGATGGTTGTATTTCATTGTATAAAGCTGACAAATCGTATTGATCGCTGCCGGCTGCACCCCGGTTCTGGCAAATAAAGTTTTTTCCGGTATAACCTTTTCCATTTCCCTTAAACTGTCCTGTGAACGATAGTCCCGGTAAGAGTACGGGTTGCCGACCAACTCACCTGTATCCGAAATCAGCCCAAAATCTACTCCCCATGTGTCAACCGACATTCCCTCAATGGACCGGTATCCTTTGTGAATACTCTTTTCCATCCCTTTTTTCATTTCCTGAAAAATTCGCAGGATATCCCAATAATAGTGACCGGTTAAATGAACGGGATGGTTAGAAAAACGATGAATTTCTTCTAGGTAAATTTTCTCCCCGTCAAATTCACTTACCATCAACCTGCCGTTGGATGCCCCCAAATCAAAAGCCCACACACGATTCACGAATCCACCCCCCTTTAGATTACTTTTTAGCATTCCGCTACACTCGGCATGAACGGCTTGATTTTCAGGTGTCACCCATTTCAACTCTGCATTTAATATCAGTTGCTTTAAAAGCGAGTTCGGCAAGGGCTGGCATGGGATATAAAGCTCTTACACCCACGCCAATCCTTCAACCTTTTCTCTCCAGGAAAAAAGGTATCTGACTGTTTTCATTCCCCGTGAGCGTTTCATTGTAAAGGTCTCTTAAACATCCAAACCAGCATTTTATTGATAAAGAAGCGGTTTGATTTTTTTGCTGTCCATATTTGATTTGTCATACCAATAGAAACCGGTATCGATTGTTTTCGGCACTTTTTGTCCTTTAAGCACTTTAACTGCAGCCTCAACTGTTGCATATCCGATACCAATTGGATTCTGGGTAATTGCCCCAGCCTCAATACCATTTTTTATAGCGTCGAGTTGTTGTTTCCCAGCATCAAAGCCAACGACGGTTATCCCTTTTTTGCCTGTTTCGCTGATCGCATTATCAATCCCAATTGCAGAGTTTTCATTTGTTCCATAAAAACCTTTTAATTTGGGATGCGATTGCATAATTGCTTTAGCAGCATCGGTTGATTTAAGAATGTCCGAATCCCCATACTGAATATCAACTATCTTAATTTTCGGATACTTTTTCTTGATTTCATTCACAAATCCGTCCCGGCGATCTACACCCGTTTTACTCGTCTGGTCGTGCGCGACAACCGCGACTTCTCCTTTTTTTCCAATTAATTCAGCCAGCTTATCTGCAGCAAGTGCCCCTGCAGCTTTATTATTTGTTGCGGCCGTCGTTACCGGAATATTGCCCTCGACCCCTGAATCAAAAGCTATAATCGGGATGTTTCTGCTTTTGGCCTGCTGCAAATAAGACATCGCTGCCTTGGTGTCCAAAGCGGCAAAGCCAATAGCATCCGGATTTTTGTTAAGTGCATTGTGAAGCATATTCACTTGTTGGTCTACTTGCGATTCATTATCCGGGCCATCAAACGTAATCTTTACATTGTATTTTGCGGCTGCCTGATCCGCACCTTTTTTAACTGCCTGCCAATACTGCTGCGAAAATCCCTTAGAAATGATGGCAATATAAGGCTTACCGGATTTTTTTGCGCTTTCTCCCTTCCCTTCCGATTTACTGCTCGTCTGATTTGAAGAACATGCACCAAGAACCAAGGATAATACAAGCGCGATTGAGACGAAAATACCTGGCTTTTTCAAAATGATTCCCCCTTAAAATGAAAGTGAAGTGATATATGAATTTCCTTTGAAATTAGTACCTGTATTATTTCGATTTTTTGTTACGCAATGTATCACTATAAACGGCTAAAATGATGACAATCCCGACTACAACCGTTTGCCATTGGTCTGGCACTGACAAAATTTGCAAACCATTTGTTAAGACACTCATAATTAATGCCCCAATAACCGTACCAAGGATGGTTCCGGTACCGCCACTTAATGAGGTTCCCCCTATGACAACAGCTGCAATGGCCTGCAACTCATATCCTTCGCCTAATGCCGGTTGTGCAGAATCTAAACGGGATGCCATTACAATTCCTGCAATCCCGGTAAAAACCCCAGCAAGCATGTAGATCATGATTTTCCATTTGTTAACGTTTACACCGGAAAGGCGGGTTGCTTCTTCATTGCTGCCCAATGCAAATGTATATCTCCCAAGAACGGTTTTACTTAAAATCAGGCTTGCAATGATGGCCATTACAAAAAAGATAAGAACTGCATTTGGAATCCCCGGAATAAGCGTCCCCATGGCCATCTTTTGAAAGCCTGGTTTAGGAGAAAAATAGATAGGGGAAGCGTTCGTAATCACAAGAGATAAGCCCTTTGCCACCATCATCATGGCTAATGTTGCAATAAAAGGCGGAATTTTCATTTTTGCAATCGCAAGGCCAGAGATAAGCCCGGCCACAGCCCCAGTTAAAATACCGCCCAAAATACCCAGCCAAATCGGAAATCCGTGCTGAATCGTAAAGACACCGGCCATGACTGATGATAAAGTCATGACTGTACCGCATGATAAGTCAATCCCGCTAGTAACAATAATCATCGTGGCACCTAAAGCAAGAATGCCTGTGACAGCCGTTGACAAAAGGATTCCTACAATATTATCAAACTGGTAGAAATTTGATGAAGCGACTGAAAAGAAAAGAAAAAGTACGATTAAACTTGCAAATGCCAGAATTTGCTGTAACAAACTGGAATTGATTTTATTCTTTTTCATTTTCTTTCCAGCAGGCAGTTCCGCCGTTTTTTGAATTTCCATTTGTCATTCACCCCTTTAAAATTTGAATATCATGAGCTGATTCGTTTTGTAGCAAGAGCCATGATGGATTCCTGTGTAGCGTTTTTATCATTTTCCAATTTACCGGTAATTCTGCCCTCGCACATGACAATAATCCGGTGGCTTAATCTCAAGATTTCAGGAAGCTCCGAGGAGATCATCATAATGGATTTTCCTTGTTGGGCCAGTTCATCCAGCAACCTGTAGATTTCATCTTTTGCCCCGATATCAATCCCGCGTGTCGGTTCATCAAATATGAAAATATCCGTATCCCGGGTCAGCCATTTTCCGATAATCACTTTTTGCTGGTTGCCTCCTGAAAGATTCTTCACCGTTTGCTTAATGGATGGTGTTTTAATCCGTAATCTTTGGACCATTTTTTCAGACTGTTGTTTCATCTTTGGAGCATTTATCCACCCAAGCGGCCTTTGAAAATCCTTCATGGATGCCATCACAATATTGGTTTTCACATCCATATCCACCATTAATCCAAATTGTTTTCTGTCTTCTGAGAGATAGCCAATTCCATGGTTTACAGCATCTTCAGGGCTGTTAATCTGCACTTTCTGCCCTTTTATAAAAATTTCACCTGAATCCAAGCGGTCTGCCCCGAAAATGGCCCGGGCAACTTCTGTCCTTCCAGCTCCCATCAAACCGGCAAAACCAAGAATTTCACCTTTATGAAGGCTAAAGCTTACATCTTTAATGGCTCTGCCCCTGTTTAAATTTTTTACTTCAAGGACAACTTCTTTGCTGCTTTGTTTGATTGCCGGCTTTCGATTATAATCAATTTTTCTTCCAACCATCATTCCGATAATTTGATCAATGGTTGCATCTTTCGTATTTAATGTGCCGACATATGTGCCATCCCGCATGATGGATAGGCGGTCGGTAATTTTTTGAAGCTCTTCCATCCGGTGCGAGATGTAAATCACGCCGACACCATCTGCACGCAATTTCCTGATCATCACAAACAATGCTTCAATTTCAGCATCGGTTAAAGCAGCAGTGGGTTCATCCATGATTAATACTTTTGAATCAAAAGACAGTGCCTTCGCGATTTCAACCATCTGTTGCTTTGCAACTGTCAAATTCCCTACAAGTTCACGTGGGTTTAAATTTATATTCAACCTGTCGAACAATTTTTGGGCTTCGTTATTTAATTTTTTCTCATCAAGGAAAAGCCCTAAAGATCCTTTTGGCTCTCTCCCGATAAAGATATTTTGGGCAACTGTTAAGTGCGGTGCTAGGTTGAGTTCCTGATGAATCATACTGATTCCCAGTTTTTGTGCTTCTCTTATGTCCTTTACTTCAATTTGCTCTCCTAAATACTCAATCGTGCCTTCATCTTTTTGATAAATCCCTGTGAGGATCTTCATCAACGTAGATTTTCCCGCCCCATTTTCTCCAAGAAGGGCATGAACCTCTCCCTCATACAAGTCAAATCGGACGTTGGATAGCGCTTTCACTCCAGGAAAAGTTTTACTAATGCCTTCCATTTTCAGCAGCAGATTCCCCATCATTCCACCTTCTTTTTTGGTATTTTGAGAAAATAATTTGCAAAGTATAACTCAAAATGACTTAATCAGCCACAACCCCCTTTTTAAGGATAATGTTTGCATAAAGCGCTTTTTCAGTTGTTGCTACAATGGCATAGGCTTGTTTTGCCCGCTCATAAAATTTAAACCTGTCCACCATTTCAAATGACGTAAAAGGTTGGCCGGATTTTCGAATCAAAGATTTGTATTCATCCCAAATGGATGGCTTAACAGGATCATGTTCATCAACTGCCATCAGTGTGGCAGAATAAGAACTGTAAGTATCCAAAGGAAAGAATGGTAAGATTGCTTCTAATAATTCTGTGACATTGTGGCCATCATACCGAATTAATTTTGTTGCATGGGATGCAGCAGGAAAATTTCCATCTGCAATCACAATTTCATCCCCATGCCCCATTTCCAACAGGATCTTCATTAAATCCGGGCCGATTATTTTTGGTATTCCTTTTAACACTTCTCCATCTCCTTTTCGTTTCTACGGCTGCTTATTGCATAAATTTTATTTGCTTACAACTAATTCCGGCTGAAATATTTCCGTAAAGGGCCCTTCTTCCTGGTTTAAGCGTTTCAATAGGATATTCCCTGTCCTCTCCCCCATTTCATAAGGTTTATGAACCAATGATATAATCCCAGACGATTTTAATAATTTGGCTGCTTCAAGGTCGCCATAGGAAGCTACAACCATATCTTCCGGTACAGAATATCCTTTTCTTGTCAATTCAAGCAAAACGCCGAATGTCATTTCATTGTTAAAGGACAAAATAGCAGTGGGTTTTTGGGGGAAATTAAGAAAATAATCAACTGCTTTTATTCCGTCCTCTTGGGTGAAGGAACCGTTAAAAATATACTTTGTATCTATCTCAAGCCCATATTCTTGCATCGCCTTCCTAAATCCGTCATATCGTTCCCTCCCTGTGCTGACATTTAGCAGTCCGTTTACCACGCCAATAGACTGATGCCCCTGGTTTATAAGAAAACGGGTTAACTCATAAGTGCTTTCAAAATTATTTTCTGTTACAGAATCCAATTCTTGCCCCTCAACATCAAAAGTTCTATCAACCAATACAACTGGCAACCCGGATTGGCAAATTTCCTTCACTTTTTCTTCATTACTGCCAGCCGTAGCCAATACGATCGCGTCCACCCTTTGTTCAACCAACAGCTGCAAAAGATTCTTTTCTTTTTGAGGGTTTTCGTTACTGCTACAGAAAATCAGATTGTAACCCTTTTCCTGAACGGTATCTTCAATCCCCTTTGCGATCGTCATATAATACATGTTTGTAATATCTGGGATCACAACACCAATGGTATTCGTCTTATCCTGCTTTAAACTTCTGGCAATTGCGTTTGGCTGGTAATTCAGTTTCTTTACCGCTAAGTAAACACGTTGCTTAATCTCTTCACTAACGAACCCGCTTTCATTTAACACCCGGGATACAGTGGCTGTAGAAACATTTGCTTCCAATGCAACATCTTTGATTGTAGATTTCACCATTTTAATCACCTGGAAAAGTAATCGTTTACTTATAGGAAAATTTTTGTGTAAACGATTACTTAATCGTTTACATTTTGTGCCACTATTAGGGGCACCAACCACCGCTTACTAAATTTTGGCGATAATCAGTTATCGCAGTCTCTCCTCTAAAGGGACATAGCTCTTGGATAGGACCTGTTGAATTTCTGATTAAAAGATCGGCAATCCATCCATGATGAGAACAGAAATGATGCAACAACAGTTTCCTTTTTGCGGATGTCATAGGAGTTGAAGAAATCGGAAACGAGATGCCAAAAGTTATGACTTTTGAAGGAATTTCTATTTGATTTGTATTATATTCCGCTAATAACGTATTGTCAATATAAAAATACGTTATTTGTGTATTATTTTGTTGAATTTTTCCTGCCTAGCCAGCTCGATCAATATATAATGGCAATAGGTGATAATCAGTGGACATCGGGATCCGAATTAAAAATATAAGAACAGCTAAAGGCTTGCGAGGCAATGAAGTAGCCAAAAAAGCTTTCATCTCACAGTCTTATCTGAGCGACATTGAAAATGGCAGGACTACCCCTTCTTTAGACAAACTTTCAACCATTTGTGATGCCCTTGAAATTTCACTGGCTGAATTCTTCGGCTATGAATCCAAATTATCTGCTGATATGATACGGTTGTTAGACAACATGCAAAAGCTGACTGAAGAAGAGCGGAGGCATTTATCGGATTTTCTTGAGGCTTTTTTAAAGCGGAGTTCCGGAAATCCATAATGCTAAAAAAATAGCGGCATTATGCCGCTATTTTTTCAACTGTATCTAACCCTTTTATTCACTAATGACATTCCTTTAACTTTCCGGGCTGTTTCCGGCTGAACTATCGCTGGATGCTTCTTAGGAAAAATACCCGAATTTCACCTTCAAGTCCTCTGCCATTTCGTTTTTAGGGCTTGCTGAATAAACAAAAATTCCAGATTTGACAAGGATTTTGGCCACTTTTGTCGAATATAAAGTGTAAGGATTTTATAGGAAACGTGTAAAAAACCTTGCACTTGGAGGCCGTTACGATGTACAAAAA
Source organism: Weizmannia sp. CD-2023 (assembly GCF_036225245.1). Classification (NCBI taxonomy): domain Bacteria; kingdom Bacillati; phylum Bacillota; class Bacilli; order Caryophanales; family Bacillaceae; genus Heyndrickxia; species Weizmannia sp. CD-2023. The sequence goes on along the minus strand of NZ_JARTJQ010000007.1, from coordinate 605 downwards.
GACTGAACATCAATTAACTTTTGTAGAAGATTTTTTTCTACCATTCGGTGGAAAATTAAATAAAGAAAATCGCTGGGTCCGTCTTGCTGAATTAATCCCTTGGTGGAAGGCTGAAGAAAAGTATGCCAAGTCCTTCAAGAAAAAGTTCAAAGGTGAAAAGGCTTATTCTGTCAGAGTTGCTCTTGGGGCTCTCTATATCAAAGAACGGCTTGGGCTATCTGACCGGGAAACAGTCGAACAGATCACGGAAAACCCGTATCTTCAGTATTTTATCGGGTTGCCTGAATTCCAGGAAAAAGCCCCATTCGATCATTCTCTGATGACTCGTTTTAGAAAACGTTTGGGTGCAAACATTATCAATGAACTGAATGAATGGATTGTTCTGGAAGAACAAGAACGCCAATCGGAAGAAGCATCTAAGGAAAATGACAACGATGATGATAATCAACCTTCCGGTTCTGCTTCGGAATAGAATTCAACTGTATAAGCGTCTCCTAAAATGAAGAACAAAGGAAAGCTCATTCTGGACGCCACCTGTGCACCGGCTAAGATTGCTTACCCTACTGACCAGGGGCTATTGAACGAAGCTCGTGAGAAACTGGAAC
>NZ_JARTJQ010000006.1:0-32632 GCF_036225245.1 Weizmannia sp. CD-2023 | reverse complement strand
AGTCACAAACATAAACACCCCCACAACAGAGCCAAGTTTAATTAGGGCTTGCTGAACGAATCAAATTTTAGCTTGTATTCGACTTGTCACTAAGCCATGCCAAAATATTCGTCCAGCAAGCTCTAATTATTTAAATTATTACATATTTAGCCGCATTTTTGGGGGGGGGGAATAGTTAAATTATCACGAAAAATTTTTACTCCTCAGAGCTGCTTTAGTAAATGCAAACCGAAATTCATCTCTTTCCTTTTGCCCTTCACACGATTGAAGAGAGTGACTTCTGCCGGAAAATGAAAAAACGCTCCTTACTAGATTATAAGGAACGTTTTACCGAAAAACTGAAATGTGATCTTTTGATACCGGTGGTCGGGGTCGAACCGACACTCCCGAAGGAACACGATTTTGAGTCGTCATCGGCGGTACACACGGTACAAACCTTGTTATATCAATATCTTTCGTGCATTGTCTTTCGAACATGGCGCACGATTCCTATACAATAGTGTACCTGACTTGTCCAATTTTATCAATAAAAAAAAAGAGCCGCATAGGCTCTCTATTTTACAAGTGCAATCGTTTGCTGTTGTGTTCCGAAAAATCCGGTTTGAACGTTCAGCTTCAAATCAGTGGATTTTGTAAGTTCTGCTGGAATGTCAAACACTACTTTCCCATGATTTTCAATGTCCGGGTTTACTTCTTTAAGAAAGAAGTTTGCGTCCTTGTTAGCATAAGTGGTTGCCACATCATCAGCCTCATAAGTCTTGCCTTTTGCTTTCAGCTTGAAAAATGAAGCATCTGTTGTGATTGCTTTTTTACCCTTGTTTGTTACTGAAACATCAAGTACCAAGAATGTTCCTTGTGCATCCTTCCCATATTCCCCACCAACGTTTTTCATTGTCGATACATTGTGAACATTGAAAATAACGTCGCCAACTTTTACGTCTTGACCAATTTTGTATTCCTTTTTCGGTGCAACTGCCGGCTTTTTCTTCTCTGTCTTTACAGTCTTTGTTGTCACTGTTGTCTTTGAATCATCATTGCCAAACAGCGAAGCCACAACACTAATCACCACAACCACCACAAATGCAATCAGAATTCCCTTCAAAATACGTCTGAACATGAAATTCATCTCCTTTGTTTGGTATGTTAAAGGTTATGTTCCCTCATTACGAAATATGAGAATTATTTTGTGAAAGAGTAAGCCCGCAAGCTTACTCAATCACTGTTTGTTGTACAAAGTTTTTTCTGACAATGAAGTAACGTTTTGCTCCCTCGTCAAAATACACAAGTTTTTCTTCTGGACATGTATCAATCGTGATTTCTTTAATTTGTGAAATGTCATCACCACCACCTGCAACAACGATTCCCTCATAATCTGGTGTTCCGCGTTCTTCAAGGTAAGACACAAGGTCAAGGCAGACTCTTGACAATTCGTCAGTAACAACCACGTAGTTCAAGCTTATAATACCTCCAAGTCTTGCATCTCTACAATAAAATTACGTTGTGCCCCTTCGTCATAATACACAAGCGTGTTATTAAGACCGGTGGTTGCTTCGGCTTCTGGGAGGTGTGCAAATTCTTCATAAACCCTCAAGTCTTTGGGGCTGACTTCCTTAACTACGCCAAAGCAATCAACATTATGGGTCTTACCAAAAATTAATTCCCCAATTTCAAAAGCGTTTACAGTATCCTCATTTACAACCTTCACTGTTTGGCCAACTTGAAAACCCATAAATCCTTCCTCCATTTCTTCATTGTTTTTTAGTTACATTTAGGGTAACAACGTAAGAATCACGGTGTGACAATTTGTGAAGGCACATTCAATAAACCGCACACCAGTTCTCTATCTATGAAAATATTATAACACAAAAGGTTGCCAAAGATATGACAACCTCTCAATAATTACCAAAAACTTTAAAGCGTTTAGGTTTGTGCTTGCCACTCACCCGGTACTGGCATGAATCTGTGAAATTTTCAATATTCTCGTTAGCAAATTCCCGGCGCCGCCTTACTTTTAGCTGATAACTTGTTAGAATTGGGTATTCCGTTTTGGTCACTTTATCCGGGTGTTTATTCTTTTCTTCTGCCAATATCCAATTTGCTAAAATGGCTAGTTGGTATTTGTCCGGTCTTTGGTCTGTTTGTTTAAGGTAAGCTTCAACAAGGACATTCACAAGTTTATTACGAATTTCACAGTCGTCAACGTCCTTGCTTACAAGTTTTTGAACTTCTTCCGCAAACGTTGCCTTGAAGTCCGTTCCCTTCTTGAACAGCCCATCATACATTTTTCTCCTCCTCCTTTGCCGCCAAGACAATCTTGCGAATTGCATTGTCAAGATGTTTTGAAACCGCTTGTTGGCTAATTCCCATCATTTCAGCGGTTTCAGCTTGTGTAAAATCATTTTCATACATAGTAAATAATGCTTCACTTTGTTTATTAGTTAGCTTGGCTTTTTCAACAAGCCTTTCAAAGTCTACTAAAATATTTGAAATATAGCTTGTATCACTACCAAAAAACCGAGCACTTCTTAAGCGGTGTATGTCCATAAGCAACTTTTGAACGCCATGAACAGTGTGTAGCGGGTATTTTTGAATCAATCTTTGTTCAGCCATTTCGTACGATGTATGACCACTCACGACCCATGCCCCCAATAAATCTAATCATTTCTTTTACATTTTCATACAGTTGTTCCGGCGTTCCATTGTTGTCAATTTCATAATCCACTTTGTAATTGCGAATATGCTTTTCCGTGTTGTGCTCCAAAATTTCCGGCGATACCAACTCACCGTTTTTCAGCATTCTTTCAATACGTGTTTCAAGACTTGCATTAACACGAACAACATAAAAGCCACAATCAACAAGGGCTTTGTATTCGTGCGGTTGTCGTAAATCCGTAATTACGATATTGTCTTTTTGCGGGTCGATTCCATCTGTTTGCATTTTTGCAAACATGTAATCAATCCACACAGTGCGGTGTCTTGCAACCTGCTCCTGGCCAAACTCTTGCAAAAGCTTCCGCGGTTTTGTACCGGTAAACATGTGCGGAAACAATTGTTTGCAAATTTCAACAATGCCGTCCCCGAATGCATACCGTTTGAACCCATATTCTTCAATAAGAATTTTTCCAATGGTATCTTTTCCTGACCGCATTTCCGCGGTTAGCGCAATTCCAACGCCTTCCATAATGCTTCTTCCTCCCCTCAAACGTTGACCATCCAAATTCATGTGTAAATGTTTCAAAACAAATTTTTCCACCGTTCACCCCGTTTCTTGGGAATGCTTTTCGGTGTGTCCGGGCAATCTCTTTCAAGTCATTGGCACTCAACAATGTAAACGCAGGTTCAAATGTTTCAATGCCGTTTACAAACAGCAATGAAGCGCCCTGCTTGATATATGAGGAAACTTGTTCAACCTTCAAATAAATGATTGGCGTGTGGTTTGGGCAGGTTTTAACTTCAAGGGGCATTCCACCAAGTACATAATCGGCCTGGGTGGTAACTTCTTCCGTGTGTTCGATAAAAGCCCCGCTCATGTCAATGCCATTTTCCTTGATTGGCTCAATCCACCCATGTTGCCAATACAAATAATCTTGAAATAGTTGAATTGCTTTTTGTTCCCTCAAATTTCCTCGCTTAATGTCTTGAATGAACTGTTCTTTTGTCCGTGAGTCCATACGGTAGTCCACTTGTATTCCCCATTTCGTAATTTTGTATTTATTGAATAAAACAACGAAAAATGGGTGTTGTGACATAAAAGTTTTCGGTTTTAAAATTTCGTAAAATCGTATATAATACACTTAGAAAGGTGGGTGTTTTAAATGAGTGAACCAGAATTAAACATTAAATTGAAGGAATTGCTAAAAGAGAAGAACATTACACAGAAAGAACTTGCAGAAATGACCGGATTGAGGGAAGCTACAATTTCGGAAATAGCAAACAATGCGAGAACAACAATAAACAAAGAACAATTACTTTTGATAATGAAGACTTTGGGCGTAAAAGAATTAAGCAAAATTTTGGAACTGAATTGGAAATGATGAAAGGGTTCAACTTAATGAACCCTTTTGTAATTCCATCAAAATTTTCATCAAACCCTTTGAAAGTTCAACGATTTCGTACAGTTCCCCATCATAATCTTTTAGGAAATAACTTCTCGCCTTTACGGCGGAAAGGTGTGTTTTATACACGCCACTACCCTTGTCGAGTATTTCCCCAGTTTCCTTGTTTACTATTACAAACATGTGCGACCCTCCTTCAAACAGCAACTTCAAGCGGAATATGTGGCTGTGAAACATAATCATGAAGAACAATATCCCCCGGCTTGAAGTCATACCAATCTTTTACATTACGAATAATTTCAATATGTGGGTGGCATACAGGTGCCTGCCTTTCAAATATTTGTGAAATTGGTTCCACATGGTTCTCATACAAATGTGCGTTTGTAATTGTGTACCAAAATTGACCAACGTCAAGACCAGTAATGTGCGCAACCATATGTTGTAAAATTGCGTATTGGGTCATGTTGAAGGGTACACCAAGACCAACGTCACCACTCCTTTGAACCAATTGCATGTTCAGCTTGTTTGTTTCCGGGTCAACATCCCAAATGGTTTGAAACGCACACGGTTGTAAAGACATGTTTGGTAACTCGTCAATGTCCCACAATGAAATAATATGCCGCCGTCCTTGCGGGTCATTTTTCAAACCATCAATGAGTTTATCAATCTGCCTGTACTTCTGAATGGTGTAACCATATGCATGACCAATTGTTCCGTCCGGTTTTTGCCATTCGTCCCACACTGTAACACCGTACTTTTCACGGAGTAAACGCACGTCATTACTTTGGTCAACATATATCCAAAACAGTTCCTTCTTAGCTGATTCAAAAAACATTTTCTTTTTTGTTATTATCGGGAATTGCTGTTGTAGGTCAAAACGAAATTGTTCACCGAATAATTTCCTTGTTGGAATTCCGGTTCTGTTTTGTCCTTTAGAACCGAGTAGAATTATTTTTCGAACAAGTTCCTCATATTGCTTGTCGGCGGAAACTAACAATGCTTTCTTCCCCCTTTTATATCTTTTGCAACACCATACAAATACAGGTAAGCATCAAGAATCACGCGAACGCCTTCACGCCCAACGCTGTGTAAGTCAGCAAATGGTGGAACAAATACCTCACGGTCTTTTTCCCAAACCGTGATTCCAAATAGTTTGACGCTTTCATATATCTCTATATTGCGTAAATCACGGGAAATAAAAACTTGTCTTTCCCGTGAATACGCTCCAAACAAAGCCTTGTGTTTAGTTTCCACCTCCACCACCTGCGCGATAATCTTTTTCGGCGGACTTTCCATTTTGCCGGTCAAAGTTTTCTTGCCATTTCTTTTTATAGACTTCAAAAATATCGTCGGGTTCCAGCCCTACACGGTAAGACAATGATATAAGAAAGTGCCAAACGTCAATGACTTCCTCTTGAAGTTTGTCAAGGTCGATAGGCTTTGGTTCCTTCCAGTGTTTCCAATTGATTTCCCCGCGAATCTCGGAGATTTCATCATCAATTGCAATCGTTATTTGTTTCACCCAATCGTTCATGTTGGTTGGCATTAGGTCAGGGTGTTGCTTTTCAATAAATTCATCAAGCTGTTTTTGCATGGAAAAAATTTGTTCAAGCATTAGTCGTCCTCCCCAATTGCTACTTTTCTCTCGTAAACTGTTTTACTGACAACAACAGGATTCACTTCATAAAATTGAAAAATCAAGTCCATGCCGTCCTGTAGTTCAGTTGCGGGCACTTCTTCAACAACTTGGAAATAAGCCGTTTCCCCATCTGTTTTTATTTCATATGTGTAAATTTCAAAGTTCGACCACCTACCACCTTCTTCAAAATCTTGGTCAACAAGTTTACCATATTTTTCAAGCATATCTTCAATTTGATGTTGCTTGGCTGAAAACCTGTAATCATCAACCATGCCGAACTTGCGTAATTCCTCAATTGTGTTCATGTGGAGTTCCCCTTTCAAATCGAATTTGCATTCCACGTTCCTTGCACCATGTGAACAGGCGTTCATCATAGGGCACAACTGTGTACCAGTTATCATTTTCAAATTTTAGTGCACTTGCATCTGGGTAATAACTTACATTAGTGTAGGCGCCATACACTTTAGTGAAGTAATCAAACATTTTTATAACCCCCTAACTGTTACCCCAACCTCTTTTGCAAGAATGATACGGGGCACAAGCTTCCCTTCACTTGAATATATAATTTTTCCATCACTTCCTTTTGTCCGCACGTAACGCTCTTGGAACCGGTGGGAGTTCTTCTTGAACCAGTGTTGAAGTTTTTTCATGTCAATTATGTGCAGTTCTTTCGGTTCTACAAAGTAGTAAAACAGGAAGTCAGCTTCGGAATAAAGAATGCACCCCAAGGTTTCCTTGTTCCTATTTGAAACAGTTTCAATAAAGTAGTTTCCTGTTTTGAAGTACCGGTCACCTTTGACCTCGATTGTCATTGTTCCGGCACTTGTGTGCGCAATGAGGTCAATGTCCTTTTTCTGATATTCCGGCATGTCTTCCACGTTTTCTACTTTGTATCCCTTTTCTTGTTCCAAATAATGGGTTACGTCTGCCGTGGCTTGCTTTCCAACAGTCAGCACGTCGTTAAATAGATAAGCATTGCTCAATAGCAAACCCCCTTACATTAGGGGGTAACAACATTTCAGCAAGTTTGTGACGCTTTCCCGAAGTAACACCGCGCCATAATGTCGTTTTTTGCTTGGTCAAAGTCCCTGAGTATGCCTGCGTTATATCCTGCGCGGTAGTCCTGCATAAAAACTTCAAACCCATTATTGTAATAGCTCCCAAGGCATTCTTCCATGAACATATTCAATTCATCCCAATATTTGAAGTCAATTTCATGCAAAAAATCAATACCAAATTCCCATGCACGAACCTCCGTTTCTAATGTTCCTAAAATTTTATGGTAAGCCACAGTGTCACCATTAAAGTTGCTTACCACGTCGAACCAGTGCCCCAGTTCATGCGCCATGCAAACAATAGCCAAAACGTTGTAGTAATCAAACCAACCTGTTCCCATGCAAATTGCTTTCTCGTTGGTTTCCAAGGCTTCAACAAAGCAACCTCCCAATTCCCCGACCTCATAACCCCAAATTTTATTTTGAATTTTAAAGTCAACCCCAAGTCGCTCCATAATTTTGCATAGCTTTTCGTAATAAGCGTCGTGTTCCTTCTCGTCGATTTCCCAAAAAAATTCCTTTTTGATTTGGTACTCCTTCGTTGTTTTTTCATTGTCAACCATGTGTAAAGCCCCTCCCAATTTTCAATTTGTTATTGGGAATAACAACCGGCTTTTGACCGTGTGACAAAAAAATAAAAAAAAAATAAGGGAACCCAAAAAGGTTCCCAATCAGCGCACTGGACAAACACCGCCGACACAATCACTTTCGTCAATGAGGTCAACGTCACGTCCAATTTCATATTTTTGCAACAAGTCAAAGTTGAAGTCTTCCATTTTTGCTTTGAGCTTTTTATATCTTTCTTTGTCAATAGCTTCATACGGTGCTAGGGTGTAACTTCCACCATCATGTGCAAGGAAGGAAACACCAACAAAAGAGTCCCAACCAAACCAAACACGTTCTTCTGCACGTTCCCATTCGTTCGGTTTTACCGTTATTGTATTTGAAGAATTGTGTTCCGTGTAAACATTTTGGAATGCAAAATAATTGTCAAATTGTTGGTCAATGGAAATGTCATCTTTTGTTATTTTCGTACCGGAGAATACAGGGAAGTCAATGACAAGTGTTTTTGCTTTTTCAATGATTTCCGGTTTTGCGAGTTCTTCCTCATCAATAAGGTTATCTGTGCCAACTTCCGCATGAACCGCCCAACCCTTGTGTTCAAGAACAGCCTTTGCAAGCGGGTCATCCGCGTTCACACGAATACGGCGAATATAATATTTTGAGTGTGCATAATGTAAGCCACTTGAAACCGCACCGGCAACAAGGGAAAGCGTTCCTTCCGGTTTGACCGTTGTTACAAGCAAAGGTGAATTTACGCGTAAAGCCTTGGCGTACAGGTCGGCTTCATCTCGTGCAACTGTCCGCAATAATGCAAGAAGTCCCTTTTCTTCTTTTTCAGAATATCCAAGGAGTGCCATTGCGTCCTTCCAGCCTGTCAATGAAACGCCAAGAAGGCGGTCACGTTGTTGTACCTTGTTCCAGTGTGGGAGCTCAAGTTTAACAAGCGTCATGCGTAACCCTGCCCGGGCGGACAATCGTTGTGCATTCACAAGCCCTTCAAGGTCAAGTTCATATTTTCCATTTACTTTTTTCACAAATGCCTTTACATTGGTAGTGGTCAAGTTACATACACCATATTTGTCAAGAAGAATTTCCGCGCATGGGTTTAGACCTTCGGCGTTCGGTCTACGTTTATTTGCTGTTTCAAGGTTTATAAATCCAGGTTCTCCTTCGGCTCTCATCATTGTGAAAATAAGGTGCAACAGTGACCGTTCCGGTTTTTGCATAAACGCAACGGAGTTGTTTGACATACGGCGGTGATGAAGTGGCCGTGCCATTGGGTCAAACAATGGAAGGGATTCAAGGAACTGTACTTGTTTTAATAAGCCTAACTTCTTTAATTCTGTGATGACTGCTTTATGCTTTTCCTCATCCCAAATACCGTTGATTCCATATTTGGCAAACATGCTTTCAAAATCGTCTGCGTCAAACAGGAAAATTTCCGCCGTGCGACGAACGCCCCCTACAACAACGTTGTTTCCAATGAGGTTACCAAAATCTAAAATATGGATAGGACGCAATTGCACATAATTGTCCTGCAAGCGTTGTGGTGGTTCAAGACTTGGGTCAATTTGGTTTTTGATAACCTTCTCAAAGTTTGTGAACATTTCTTTCAAAGGCTCATGCCCGCTTGCTGTTCCTCCGAATGTTTTCAACCTTGCACCCTTTGGTCTAACAAAGTCATAGACAAACTCAATTTCGGTAATTTCTTGGTGCTTCTTGTCTGTAATATATTTGAAGAATTGACGTAGTGAATCAACCCAACCCTCTTTTGAATCCCCTACATAAATTGAAACCTTGTTTGGCTTTGACGACGGCACAACCACAGTTTCAGCTTGACGCACACCTTGTGAATACAAATCTTCATATTCTTTATGGGTAACAATGAAATTGTCCCGTACAGGTGGAAGATTCGCCGCCATTTCCTTTGTACACTTGAAGCCAACGCCCGTGCCTACAAGTAGTAAATAAAATAAGTCACACAAATCTTCCCATTTTTCAATGTTGGTAAAACTGCAATTGAAGTTTGCAAGTGGGTACTTGTCAGCAACACCGTTTTCAGAACCACCGACCCACAATGTGCGCCCGCTTAAAAATTGCCGTAAATTGTACATGGAGTTAAAGAACATTTCTGCTTCACGTTCAAGCTCTTTCCTGTCAAACTTATATCCAAGTTTCTTCATATGTTTATATGCAAGGTTTATGTTGTACTCAACAGCTCTTTGGCAAGTTTCTTTCCACGTTTCACGCCGTTTCAATTCTGGTAAATACCGTGAATAAGTCCTCAAATAGGTGAATTTTCCAATAGGAGTCATGTGGCTCGGAAAATCATCATATTTTGCCAAAAATTCATTTGACAATCTAATTACTTTTTTCAAACCTTAATCATCCCTTTCTTTAATATTTCAGGGCGGGAAGTCCCGCGTACTAATAAAAAGCAACCCCGTATAGTTAAAAACAACATGAAAATATGGTTGTGACAAAAGAAAAAGGAGCCATTCATTGGCTCCATTTTTCAACCTTTTGTTTAATTATTTCCGGTGAAAGCCCGGTTGCTCCCACAACCCTTTCAAGCTCATTTCCGTTGTTGTCTATAAATAACAATGTTGGTGTTCCCATTATGCCGTACTGTTCAATTAGTTCAGGTTCGTGGTCAACATTGTGCACCTCATCAACAGTAATTCCACCGGATTTCAATAATATGTCAAGCAAGGTACATTGTGGACACACGGTTTTCATTATTTTAACTAACCTCATTAGATGTTATCTCCCTTTTCGACAATTTCTAAAACAAGTGTTTTCAATAGTTCCAAAAATGCCATTGGGTCGGCATACTCATCTGGTACTAGTTTGTCAACTGCATCATCAAACTGCTCAACATATTGCTCCACAAAGGGCTCTGCCTGAATTCCTACATTGTCCAGCATGTGAACCATACCTTGAACCGCAAGAATCTTTATAACGTCCATATTATAATCGTACATCTTCGTCATTCCCTTCATAGATTTTTGGTTTTTTATTTTTATAGAAACGTATTTTTGTAAACTTGCGTATGCCGTCCCGCATTATCCAAAATTCAACCCGGATATTGTCGGGAAGAACAGGCAAGGAATCAACCCAAGTTTGAATTTCCGTGAACTCATCCCTGTACATAGACGGAACCAAGCGTTTTCGTTTTGTACGTTTCAATTGAAGAAGCATTCCGCCACCAGTTCCCACGCCTACCACGTCGAACATTCCTTTTGAAGCGGGGGAACGCGTGCAATAAAAGAAACCTTGTTTTTCGAGGTGCCGAATAGCTTTATATTCACAGTATCGGCCGCGTTCATAATTGGTTGCCATTGGCATTCAACTCCTTTTCATATGCTTCACAAAAGCTTTTGAAGGGGCAAAACAAACATTTCGAGAAGTCCGGCTTTGGTACATAACCGTGGTAATAGTGGTCGGCAACACGGGCGAACTTATCAAGCAATGTCTTCCGTTGTTCGTCCGTTACCGTAATACAGAAGACTTTCATATCAGGACGGGCTTCTTTTCCTTTGTTCCAGCTGTCTTTTGCTAATGATTCATAAGGAATTACAAAGTGGTCAACACCGAACAGAAGGGAGTATGCAACCATTTGTTGCACGTTGCTATCTTGGGGAAATTTAAGCTTGTAGTCACCAACCGCCGCAATGGTGGTTGATTTTGTTTTGAGGTCAACACCAATGGTCAAGTCCCGCGGTTTATAATGAAGGAAACCGTCTGTCATTCCGTATATCTGAAATTCAACACCATTGTGTACAAACTGTTTGACTTTGCGAACATTGCGCTCCCAAGCGTACTTCCCTGCTTCTGTCCTTACCACCTTAAAGCGTGAGAAGTCTTGCCGTTCAAGGTAAGCAAGGTCACGCTGAAAAGCACGGTGAACGGCGCTTCCATTGCGAACCCAACGTTTTTGATATGGTTCAAATACAACTTCGTCCTGTGGGACACCAAACTCTTTGAAAGCTAGTTCCCGTTCACACTTTGAAGCCGCACTTGGTGAAAACGTCATCAGCGAATTATCCCACGTACCATGAAGGTTATCTTTGTTTCTCAATTGGTCAATTTCGTCTTCCAGTAATTCAAGGTCAAGCTCATAGTTGCTTTGTAAGTTCATACGGTGCAATGTATCAAGGTCTGTTTGAAAAGCTTGGGCAATCTCAAGTTCAAGACTGCCCATGGTTTCCTGAGTTACTTTCTTCCTTATACTGTCCGCCTTTCCTTTGTTTGTCAGGTTCATACAATCAAGCCACCTTTTTAAATTCAGCCAAAGCTTCTTCGAGTGTTTCCACTTCAAAGACTGTTTTGCCTGTCTTTTCATCCACTAGGAAAAATACTTTGCGATTCACGTCGAACTTGAAGCCATGTCCCCACCTTTCCATTATTTCAAGGTCGCATTTGAGGGGAACCCGAAGTTCAACCGCACAACGCATACAATCGTATAGGTCACAAAGTTCTTCCTTTGTAACTGTTGCAGGAATTTCAAGAATGTTCTCATCATGCACAGTCCCAATGAGTTTCCATTCCTTGCCTTTTTGTTTCAAATAATCACAAACTTTGTTGATTGCAAGCTTCATTATTGAAGCACTTGCACCTTGGATGAGAAAATTCACGGCCTGGCGGCGTTCTCTTTCAACAACACGTTTGACCGCTTTGAATTGTGCTTTCAATTTTTTAGGCAGTTGTGGGTACTTTTTCCAGTCCCAATAATCATTTGGAAGTTCTTCAACCCCAAGAATTTCACACATAGTTTGTTTCACTTCGTCGTACTTTCTTGCCCGTGGTGCGTGATGTGGAAACCGGCGTTTTCGTCCAAATTGGTCTTGAACATACTCATTCTCCTTTACAAAAGCGTAAACCGATTGAATCCACCGTTTTACACTTGGGTATGTCATATAAAAGTCTTTAATGAACTGTTCGGCTTCCTCTACCGGAATTTCCAATTGCTTTGAAAGCGTCCACGTTGAAGTTCCGTACATAACTGCAAGCAATCCTGTTTTCATCATTTTTCGATACTTTGAACCATCACCACATTGTTCAAGGGGAAGTTTGAATACCCGTGAAGCAAGGTAAGAATACAAGTCCCTTCCTTCTCGATACACCTTCATAAACTCCTCGTCTTGCGTTATATGTGAAAGGAAACGAGGTTCAATTTGTGAAAAGTCAATTGACACAAGAATCTTTCCTTTTGGGGCAACAACCATCTGTCGTGCACGGGGAGGAAAGTTTTGCAGATTTGGTTCTTGTGAACTAAACCGTCCCGTGTCCGTCTTGTCTTGATTAAATTGTCCGTGAATACGTCCGTCATCTTTAACCTTTTGGGGAATGGCTGAAATATAAGTTGACCAAAGCTTATATAGGTCTTTGTACTTCAACAACAAGCCAAGAATGGGTTCCTCCTCTGCAAGTACCTTCAATGTTTTCTTGTCGGTCTTGCGACTTCCGCTTATGTCATCAAGTTTCTTTTCGTCATACAACCAAACCTGTAGTTGTTGTGGCGAATTGATGTTGACTTCACCCATTTCCGCACGCAATTTGGATTCCATTTCCTTCAATTCTTGTGCAAGTTCCTTTGAATAATCTGCCGCGAAGTCTTTATCAATCAACATCCCATTGCGCTCCATGTCAACAACATTTGGGAGCAATGGTGTTTCAATTCCATAAAACACTTTGCCAAGCTTTGGTTGCTTTTTGAAGAACTCTTCTTGCCATTTGCCCAACTTGTATGTCCCGTGTGTATCCTTGCACGCATAGGCGCAGGCAATATCAAGGGGAACCCTGGCAAATGGGTATTTGTCACCGAATAATTGGTCATATGTGTATGAATCCTCTTCAAAACCGAGGAAGTCCTTATACGTGGTCAACAACACTTTCAAACGCTTAGAAGGTTCATTCTCATTCAGCACTTGCTGGGCGACTTGTGTATCATGGATTGTACCAAGCAAGTCATAGCCCTCACGAATAAACATGTGTCTATCAAACTTTACATTGTGTAAAAACTTTTTGTCGTTCTTACGCTTTAAATAAAACTCCAGCGTTTTGAGTACAACAACCTTCGGAAGTTGTCTTTCTCCGGTTGTATGCCCGAATGGAATATAAACGTGATAGTTGTGCTTTGGAAGCGTGATAGACATTCCAACCATGCGGTCAACATACACGTCAAGTCCGGTTGTTTCCGTGTCAACCGCCGTTTCCATTTCATCTTTCAAATCGTTGGCAAGTTTTTCAAGCTGTTCAATTTCAGTAATCAAATAGTAGTTGTGTGGTTTGTGTTTAATAATTTCCGCCATGCGTTCTTTTCGTAATGATTTTTCATATTGTGGGTACAACTCATTTAAGCAATATGACTTCGACACCTTCGACATTGGAACTGTGAGTTCAAGTTTTCCATTTTCAACAGCCCTTTTTATTTCAATGAGCCTTGCTTGGTCACGTTCAGAATTTGACATTTGCAAAATTCCTTTTTTCTTTGTTGTTCCACCTTTGGAATTAGGTTTTTCGTAACCGTGCCAAACCTGTTCCCAAGTTGGTTCAAACTTTGCCGCTTTGTGTTTTGCTTGTGCAGTTTTAGCCCGTACATTTGCCTTGCGTTCTTGTTCCTTCAATTCTTCAAATTCAAGCGAAAAGTCAAAGTCCATGATAAAAAGCACCTCCTATTGTCTGATAACAATAAAAGGTGCGTGGTGTGACATTTATTTATTCAACCGGTCAACAGCAACTTGAAAATGTTTTTTATCCAGTTCATAACCAATGAATTTCCGGTTTGTGTTTCGAGCGGCAAGTAATGTTGAACCGGAACCGGCGAATCCATCAAGAACAATGTCTCCTTCTTCGGAACTGTTTTTAATTAAAAATTCAATTAAGCCAACAGGCTTTTCTGTTGGGTGTACCATTTTTGCACCGGAAACACGGTCAAACTCCAAAATATCCGCATAACGTTTTCCGCGTAGTAATGCACGCCCCTTATGACCAAACAAAATCATTTCATATTTTGGTACATAAGAGCCTTTCAAATCACCGGAACCATGGTTATTCTTTTTCCAAATAAGAATGTTTTTCAACTTGAAACGTTGTTCAAATTCTTGTTTGAAAAAGTCCACGTTGTGCCAACTACAAAACATATAAATTGCGGTGTTTGGCTTCATGATTCTCTCTGCTTCATCTAAAAAATCAGTAATCATGCTAAAATTGCCCCTGTCGTTCTCGATTGGGTCAAACCGTGTTTCTTTTTGCCTATGGTTACTTTGGTAGTCAATTAAATATGGTGGGTCGGTTATAATTAAATCAATTGACTCATTCGGAAGCTTACGCATTTCTTCAATACAATTGCCGTTAATAATAACGTTTGTCTGCATAAAATGCCCCCAATATCTTGTGATATTAGGGGAAACAACCTTAATCATTCTTTGTGACATATTCCTCAACAATTTCGTCCTGCCAGTAAAAATCCCAGGAACGTCCCTCACCCACACCGAGCGTCATTTCTTGCCAAACAACCAAACCTGTTTCAATTTCATCTTTTGGTAAGTATCGTGATTCTTGACCGAACCCCTCACTACCGTGTAAATCTTTATCACGATTGTCAGCCGACTTTGAAAAGAAGAATTCTGTAACAGACGCGCCTTTGTCTACCCACCACGGTTTGTACGGAAAGGAATTCACCCTGTATAGGTCTGTTTGCCAACCGCCTAATTTTACAAGGTCAAGTAGTTCATCAAGTTGAGTAAGACCGTCACCCCACTTGTCAGTTGACCTTCCTTTCTTGTCGTAACCAATATCACCAACACGGGCGAATAAAGAAGGTTGTTGTCCTTCAAAAAACTTTGTTCCTTTTGGCAATGACTTATGCGCTTCAATCATTTTTGTATTTGGTGGAACTTTCCTCAAAATAAGAATCATGGTTGGAATGTTGGTTCCCACATGTTGAAAAGTTGTTGTTGGAAGTTCGATTGTAGCAACGTGCCAACACGTTTCATACATGAGTTTCCTTACTTTCTTAGCTTGCTGTGCATATTGCAAGCCAACAGGTAGAATATAAGCAATGTACCCTCCCGGTTTGCAAGCACGTATAGCAAGTTCTAAAAATGCAAATTCAGACTTACCGGAATATAAACCCTTACGCTTCGTCAACGTTTTAAATTCACGTTCAGTTTTCACTGATTCACCGTAAGGTGGGTTCCCTATAACAAAATCATAGTAATTTTCACGGTCATGTTCCAATGCATCTCCAACAATAACATTTGCGTGTGGGTATATTAAAGAGGTTACAGCCGCACTTGTTGCATTCAACTCTAACGCGGTAATTTCATGGTTTTCTGGTATCCCTTCCAAGAAAACACCACCACCAACAGACGGCTCAAGAATGCGTGTTCCGGCCGGCTTTTCCGGTATCCCAAGAAACTCAACAAGAAACTTTGCAACGTGTGTTGGTGTAAAGAATGCCCCGCCATTAAAGCCTTTCGGTAAAAGTCCACCAACAGACGTGTATGATTCTTTCAAGAATTGAATGTCCTCTTTTGTGACTTCTTCACGTGGCTTCTTTGTTATTTCAATGGCTCTTTCATTATCCTGCCACCGTTTTCTTTGTTCTTTTCCCATAAGAAAAGAAAACCTCCTTCCTGTTCTATCTGGAATAGAAACAAGAAGGAAGCTGTGTGACTTTATCCAATAAATTTTTCATAGTGTTCTGCAATCAAAGCTTTCGAACCGTTCTTTTGATATGGTTCAAGCCGTAAACGTATATTGTTCATTCCCTCAATGTGGTCAGCGGGAATAAAGTAAACCTTGTCGTTTTCTGTGTCCACCATTACAAGGACGTCAATTTCCTTCCTTTCATATGCCTTCGGTGAATGTCCAATCAATTCAAGACCATTGTTGAACGGTGTTCCATGCTTTACTTGCACCCGAACACTTCTTCCGTCCTTTTCAGCTATAAAATCATACCGGCTTAAACCTACGGGAATATTTATTTCATAGCCACGTTTTGAGTATTCCAGCATGGCGGTAATTTCACTGGCTGTTCCCACGTTCATTCAACCACCAACTTTTCAACAGTCTGTTGAATATCGTCCGCATGGTCTGCAAACCATCCGCGGTAGCATTTTTCAAGTGTGTGAAAAGCCACACGGGGGAAACCTTCATAGTGCTTCATGTATAATTCAAAGGGAAGCATTCCGTTGTACCGTTTTATTCTCCGATTATCAACTTGCCGGGCAGACCCAATAGCAACAACCTTTGTTGTATCAGTGCAACGTGTAAACACAGCCTGAATTTCTTCAAGGTCAGCATTTTGTATCTCGTCAAATATAACAAACGAATTGTCCCATGTTGTACCACGAACAAAAGAAGTTGTAATTGTAACAAGGCGGGCGTCCCCTTCTTCCGTTTGTGTTATCCACTCTTCATATGTTCCGGGCTTTAGCAGTTCAAGTGTATCCGCAACCGGAGCCATATATGGGGCATTCTTTTCTTCCTGCCCACCCGGCAGAAAGCCTTGGTCACGAATTGCCACTGCATTACGAATATAAATAATTTTGTCATATGTTCCGCGTTCAACCTCATATGCCCCTGCAAGCACCGCAAGAACGGTCTTTCCTGTGCCCGCCTTTGCCTCACAAAATACCGCCTGAACATCCTCAACTGGTGCCCACAGGCTTTTCATATAATCAATTTGTAGTTCGTCACCATACAGCTTGATTCCGCGTTCTTCCAGCCATTTCCAACGTATGTCAAATTTGTACATATAATAGACCTCTCCTTTGCCTATTAAAAAGGCAAGGGCACACCCCTTGCACTTACAAAATTTTATATTTAAAATGGTCGAGTGCGCGGAACTCGCCATCATTGTCAACTATTCCGAGGAATTCACCCTCTTTTACAACCACGAACTTTTGCCCCAACCTAAAAGCTCCCCAATCGTCGTCTTGTTCCATTTTTACTACGGAACCCTTTTTCAATTCTTTTACTTTCTCTAAAATATTAGGTTCAATTGCCTTCGTTTCACCGGTCCTGTCAAGTTTTACAAGAAATTCAATACCAAACATTATTGCAAACAAATCTGGTTCAACGAGTATACCTGTATCACCCGGCTCACAGCCATAGACGTGCTCCTTAAGGCGAACCTTATCACCAACTCTTAGTTCTTCGGCACTTGTTACCTCAACATCATCTTCAACTAGCTCAACGGCATATTTTGGTAAAGAATAAGTGCGTTCCCCTTCTCGTTGCACCATTGTTTGCTTGCCAAACATTATTGCAAGTGAATTGTCCGCTGGTACAATTTTTACAATATCACCTTTTTTATATGGCGTATAAAATGGCTTGTCATATAACACACGAGCTTTCTTTCCAATCCAGTCAGTCGGTATGTCATTGTTTGGGAGTTCATTTTCATTAATTTCCATTTTTATCCTCCTCCTCGACGTCGTGACAACTCCTCTTGAAGTTTTTCAAGCCGTTTTTGTATCAAATTCTTTGTAAAAACAACACCCGCGTGGAATGCTAACGCCCCAACAAGAAGGTGTGATACAATCAGCGTGAAAATAATCAACATGCATCAACCCCTAAATAAGGGAAGCGCACCGGCTCCCCCTTGTTAAAATACTTTTTCCGGGTCAATATCTTTTCCATAGTCTTTTTCAATTTCTTCCCCTTGCTTTGTTTCGTCCTTGATTTCAAAGCCAAGTTCTTTTTCAACATCAAAGCCAGCATTTTCAAGGTCAACTGCTTGTTGGTTCAAGTTCTTAACGTACAAAACCTTTTCAAACAAGTCTTCATCCACCTTTTGCCCTTCTGCGCTGTCAAAACGTTTTTTATCATCACCCCTCAATTTCAAAATTGGTTGTAGTGTATAAGCTGTTTTTGTCCCTGTGCCTTTCCGTTTCAGCTCGAATGCGTATTCGTCAATATCTTCCGCATAAGTGTCTATGTCTCCAATCAACGAAATACCTTGATTGTACGAAACTTCAAGGACTCTAACCATTTCCATATCAATGTCATAGAAGGCGAACAGGAAGCGCGTTTTGCTTTTCAGCTCACCTTCCTCAAAGCCATGTTCAACCGCTTCACAGTATAAGCAACGTCCATCTTTATTCAGCGGGTTCCCGCTTGTATCCCGTGGGTTTGTGCATGGAGTCGTATAAATCCCATTCGTGAAGGAACCATGTGATTCATACGTTGTGTAATCTTCGTCTGAAAGAACACGAACACGAACAAGGTCTCCCTCTTTTTTCAAGTCCTTATTGATTTTGATTTTCTTATAATCCAGTTTTTCACCGTCGTCTTTAGGTTTGATATGCTTTTTGATTTCCTTTCCTTTTCCAGTAATAACACCCATCATTTAACCTCCTTGAAATTTTTTAAATTCACATGAATAATACAAGCTCTTCATGGCTATATTAGTAAAAACAACCTGGAGGAATGGGTGTGACATAAGCCACACCAGTTTTTATAAAAATTCTTCAAGAAATTCACGGAATGCTTTCCTTGCCCGTGAAACCACCTTGCGTGTATTTTGGTCATATTCAACTTCTTCGGTTGGTTTGGGTTTCCGTGCGTACTTGTTTACAATGTGTGCAACGTCTTCGTTTGACGCACCGTTTGCATACGATTTCAATATTTCATAATCACGTTGGGTAGATATTGACCGGTAGTGTTCAAGCAAGTTCATAATGTCTGCACCCGTAATATTGCCAACAACCTGTTCTTCTATGGAATTTTTGTGTATATCGGAAACATTTTCTTCGAGGGTCTTTGACTTGTCATCACTTGTAGCATCATTTAATTCTGCGTTTAAGGAAGTTTCAAAAAACTTAGAGCGTTTAATACGGTGGTTTGCCTTGTACGTGTTCTTGCGGAAGTTTTCACACGCGGTGTAGACAAGTGCCATATATGAGGTTTCTTCATTTTGGTATCTTTCCACGAAGGTGAAGGTCATGTTATAGGAAATTATTCTGAATTCTTGGAGTAAATCCTCAAAGCCAATTCCTGCATATCCCTTTCGCGCGTGTGCCTTCAAAAGCGGGTCAACCATGTCGAACAGTTTTTCGTATGCCCCTTCAATCCCGTTTGCAACGTCAGCCGCCAGCTTATTAATTTCCAAAGTTTTCATGTGTATAGCCCTCCACTTTTTTGAATATTTATTACAACATTACGAAATATAGTAATCATTGGTTAGGTGGGTGCACAAAACGCTCTCCCACTCCTATAAAAATTTCGTAATGTGGTAATGACTTACTTGCATTATATTACCATATTACGTAATTGCCAACCCTTTTTTACAAATTTTTGTTTAAAAGTTAAAAGTCACCTCCTCTGTGTTTTTTGCACACTGTATAAGTAGCTCTGGTGGCAGGTCATTTACATCTTTGTACTTTGCGGGAAACCACATTTTTTCAATGTTTACAAAGCCATTTAGCTTGTCTCGTATCGAATCAGCGAGCCGCCTGCCAGCCCGGTCATTGTCCGTTGCAAGTACGATTGTTTCAACATCACCCTCCAAAATAAGTTTCCGTTGTTTATCGGTCATTGAAGACCCACCAACTGCAACGGCTGGAATCTTGTGCGCCCACAAAGTAAGCGCATCAATCTCACTTTCTACAATGAAGACCCGTTTTGCATGTTTTAGATGAACAAGCCACATACCCCATAAGTGGTTGCGCACGGGTTGACCACCGCTGTAATACCAGAAACGTTTGTCTAATACAGAACGGAATTTTATAGCGACCAAGTCACCATTTTTGTCAAACCATGGAATTGATATAGCCCGGTGTTGCGGGTCATATCCAATTTTCACGGCACGTTGATAGATTTCAGCAATTCCTCGTTGTTCAAGGTAACTACACCGGTATGCAAATTTTTTAAGTATCACCTCATCAAGTTTTTCGTACGTTTGTTTTGGTTGAACCCAACCTTCAAAATCAAGTTCAAGTTCGTCTGCGTCCCTATAATGAAGTTGGTCATATGTTTCGAGGAGATATTCTTCACTTTCCACATAGGTTTCATTGCGTAAAAAGGATACCAGTGAAACAAAATTACCTTTGTAATAATCACCGTCACCTCCAGAATCAATCCAAACCCCAGTTTCCAAGTTAACGGCAAAGGAAGGGTGCTTCTCATACCTAAAAGGTGAGCGACATATCAGCCTTGTTTCAGTCCATTTGGCATGTTCCCATTCGTATTTCTTCAATTCTCGTAAATAATCAATCTGAATCTCGTAACCTCGAATAAGCACACCATTCACCCTTATATAATCTGCAAATTTTTAACCTTTAATACCAAAATCACACAAAAATTTAAAAATAATCTACTGATGAAGGTTCCTTAATAATTCCCTCGTTAAATTGGGTCACAAGTTCAAGAACCTTCCCAACGTTTGGCTCCCTTGCTTTTCGGATAGCGAGCTTACCAATGCCGTCATAGGCATCAAATGTTAACGTTGTGGCAGAATCCTGAATGACCGCACTCGTTTCCGAAAAGTCCGTCAGCTCCGGTGGGTTTATCAACCGCATTCCGTCCTCGTCTTCTTTTTGTTTGTCCTTTTGGCTTTGTGCAGAGGTTTGGTGGACAACAATGCCTGTCACTTTGTACTTGCCGAACAATTGCCGCAAACGCCTTGATGTGTAAGTCATTTTGTTCCGTGTCCCGTCACCGTGCGAGTGCACCATGAGATTGAAACCGTCGATTATGACCATTTTTACTTCCGGGTGCATTTGAAGGTCGTGCTCAATCACTTCAAGAGTCAGTCCATCCGGCAAATCTTCCATTGTTTTGACAATGTACGGCACCGTTTGTTTGTCCGGGCTGAATTGCTTTACAAACTCACGGAACTTTGCTTCATTATCGAGTCTTCCACGACGAAGCTTTACGTTGTCGAACTTGCCGAGCAAAGTATCCAACCGAAATAACTGTTGACGCTTTGACAACTCCGGAGAATAATGCATTACTCCAAAGCCATTCATCCAACTTGCAAGGCCACAATCGGAAGCAAGCCACGATTTTCCTACATTCGTAAAAGCCAAAAGAAGAACATAGTCACCGATTTCAAACCCACCGCCGAGCCATTCAGTAAGCTTTTTATATGGTGTTGGAATGAACATCCGGTTAGCGGGGTCTTTTGCTTCCTCGTACATTTCAAGTCGTTCTTGCCCGTTGGTAGCGTAGTTCGTCCCGTGTTGAAAATCGGAAGTGACTGTTTCCTCAATCCGCTGTGTTTCTGTGCGCAACCACTTTACAAAGTCAGAGCCGTCCAGTGTTTTAAACTTTTCCTTTGCTTGGTGTTGTAGTAGTTCAAAGGCACGTCGTTTTGCCGTGCGGTCTTTTATCTTTTTGCAAAGGAAATGGAAAGCGTCGTACACGTCCGGCTCATATTCAAAGTCGGCGCATTCCTCAACAACCGTTCTGCGGTCTGGTGTTTGACCGAATTCCTTGACGTACTTCCGTAAAAACTCGTAAACATGCGGATACGTTTCGAAGTCATGGACGGTCACGTTGAAGCGTTGTAAAATATAGAAGTCCTGTTCATCTATCACTTTAGAAAGCAACTTTGCTTCAATTCCCATTATTTGACCCTCCTATAATCACGACCACGAAAATCAAGCTGTTCCGTTGACCCGTAAATGCGCGATTCAATTTGTTCACTCAAAATGTTTCCGATTTCGTCAAGAGGGATGTTGCTTGTAAAAATGCAGGCTTTTTCGTCTGTTGCCCTGTCGTCAATCACTTCATAGAACTCATTTGTAAATGCTTCCGTGGAACCGCGGAGCCCTATGTCGTCGACAATCAGCAAATCAGTTTCAATCATGTTCTTTTTCAACCTGTAAAACTCTTTGCTTGCCTGTTCCTGCATTTCCTTGGTGCCCCGGAACTGCGAATTGTACTTGTTTTGCAATTGGGACATTTTTACAAACAAGACCGGCGTTGTTCCCTTAATCTCACGTTCACCCTTGATGTGCTGTTGAATACGATATGAAAGATAAGTGTTTCCAATGGTACACGCCGAAGTTGTTTTCCCTGTTCCTGTGCCTTTTGGGTTTTGTGGGTTTGGCGTGGAGTACAAGTACAACCCCACCCCACTATCCATAAATACTTCAATATGTTCACAAACCGACACCACGGCTTCAAATGTTTCAGGATTTTCGTCTTTTATCGGCAGGTTTGAAACTCTACAAGCGCGATACTTCTTGGGAATCTGTGAAAGTCCAACCAAACCACCATCACCACTTTCCCCATGTGCCTTGCGGAACGGGAAACAGTAATCATGGCAATGTGATTCAGTACCGGCATATTTGCATGTGTCCGCAAAGATACAACGGTTTTCATTCGTCAAATCATTTCACCCCTTTGGTTCTTGCCAAAATTCTTTGAAGTGCTTCTTTGGTTTTCTCTTTGTTCATAGCACCGTCCGTTTCCATTTGTGACAATCTTTTTTCATTACGAACAGCTTCCTCGTATGCTTTATCGCGTAACCACGTTGTTGAGGTGAATGAATGAACCCCCAATTTGTAAGCTGGATTTTTATTCCATAATTCATAATTTTCAACCAAGGTGTCCACAATCTTTATTGCGTCGTCGAACGAGTACTCCTTCAACAGCTTGTTTTTTATTAATGCCAAATCTTTTGGGTATGAAGTAACCTTGTATTCAACACCGTACTTCTCGAAATACCGTTTCTTAAAATGAGACAATACGTCTTTGCAATTACCTTGCATACTAATTCACTCCTTGTTTGTTCTTGTCTACAATGTTAGAGGCAGTGGTTAAACATGTAAATACACTAGTGATACACATTGTTTAACTCTTGGTACATAAATGATACACATTGTTTAACAGTTACCTATTGACAAAATTGTTGTTCATTGTTCTACCTTGTATAAGCTTGTTTAACAGTGCCTACAATGTTACTAACATGAGTTTCATTGTTTTACCTGTTGTTATTGTTGAACTTATTTAACCCCATTGTTTTATTGTTTAAAGCCTTGTGTATCGGCTTCGCCGATTCGCGCGAAGCGCGAAACACAATAATCATCAATGTTTAACCATTGTTCTTATTACTTCTAACACCGTTAAAAACCGTGTGTGACAAAAATATTTTGTATAAAACATGGTTGTAATTTTGTGCAATAAAAAAAGTGCCTTCAACACAAAGGTTGAAGGCTTTTACATTCTTTATTCTTTTGTTACAATCTTTGTTTGGTCGAACAAACCTGCGGCGCTTAGTCCTATCATTATGCCATTAAAAATGTGCTCCTGAATTGATGTTGCATCAACAAGAAAAATTCCTGCAACAATTCCAAGAACAAGGCTCAATAATGGGATAAACTTTGTAGGCATATTCAGTCCCTTTGCCAGCTGACCAATTCCAACAATGACGGCAACGATAACAGCAACACTAAACATGTTTTAGCACTCCTTTCAAAAGTTTTCTTTTAGTTAAACAACAAATGCACATTAATGTGACTTATCATTCAAAAGATTATCTTTTATATCGTTAACATCTTCGGCAAGTTTTTCATATTGCGTTGCCAGCAGTTCGAATTGTTTCGTAATGTCATCAATGAAGGACATGAGCCGTTCCTCACGTCTACGACTATCTAAAATTTGGTAAACAAAAAGGACGACGAACATAACCGCGAAAAGCCCTTCTTTTGAAGCAAGCTGTAGCAAAATTTGTTCCAAAATCCATACGCCCCTTTCCCTAGCAAACTAATAAAAGACCACCAACGGAAACATGTCACGTCAGTGGTCTTTAGTTGTTATATTGAATGAAACAACGTTTTGCTGACTTATTTTGGAACTTTAATCTTTTGCCCAACTTGAAGCTTTTTCGGGTCAACTTTTGGGTTTAACTTCTGAATTTCAGCAACAGAACAACCATATTTTTGTGCAATGTCCCAAAATGTATCACCTTTTTTAATAGTGTAGGAAATAGCACCTCCTGAATTTCCCGTTGGAATCACAAGTTTTGTCCCAATTTGCATCTTTGTTGGAATGACTTTCGGGTTGGCTTTTTGCAAGGCAGAAAGAGAAACGCCAAACTTTACGGCAATTTCGGAAAGTGTATCACCCTTTTTAACGGTGTATGTGGTAGATTTCTTGACTGTGGCTGTCTTGTCTACAACAGGAAGGTTGATAACCTGCCCAACTTGTAACCTTTTAGGGTCAATCCCTTTGTTCACTTTCAAAATGTCGTCAACCGTGTACGACTTACCTTGTGCAAGTTCCCAAAGCGTATCACCGCTCTTAATTGTGTAAGTTTTGTATTTCGTTTTTGTCTCCGTGAGAGTTTTCTCTGTTGGTGTATTCTTTGTGACAACCTTTTTAATGGTTTCCGGTGTCATTTCATCAAGGTCAACGTTCCCCGAAATGCCTGCAACCCTTCCACTTGACGTGTACTGAAAAACGTTCCATTTGTCCCAAATTGGGTTGCCTTTCGGAGTGTTGACACCATAATGGGCAATCCACAATTTGTATGGTCTTAATTGATTATCAAGACTTGAGTTAGCAAATGAAGCACCTGTGTAAACCATTACGTCACCACCCTTTGCTTTGACGGTTTCAAGCCACGTAACAGCACAACGCGACAAAGACGCCTTGCTTAGTCTTGCCGGGTTTACTTCAAGGTCTAACACATGTGGCAAATCAACGTCATACTTTGCAACCTTTTGTAAGTAAAAAGCCGCTTCTGCTTTTGCGTCATCAATGCTTCTAAACCGTGAAAAGTGATAAAATCCAACCAAAAGACCGGCTTTTTTGGCTCCCCTGTAATTTTTATCAGAATTAGGGTCAACATAGTTGGAATCATCCGTAAGCTTTATATATACAAATTTGTAACCGGCATCTTTCACCTTCTTAAAATCAATATTCCCTTGCCAGTGTGAAACATCAATGCCCTTCAAATTCTTTGTTGAACGTGACTGCATTATAAGACACTCCTTTTCGTAATTTAGTAATTAAGGGCAACAATTAAGCGCCGCCCTCAAGTTTTGCAAGGCGTTCTTCAATTGCGTCTAGCCTTGCGTTGAGCTGTTCATTTTGTGCTTGCAAATCTTTAAGCTTTGAAGTAAGCTCCTTGTTTTTATTGGAAAGTGCTTGCACAGCACCCGCCAAAACACCTGTTACCCGGTAGGAATCAATACCATCTTGGTCGTAGTTTATAAATTCTTTAGGGGTTTTAAATCCTCCACCAATTACAAAGCCTGTTACCACATCATCACGGCCATTTTCTACGTCTACTTTATACCTATATTGCAACACATCCGTGTTTTCAATCAACTCAAGCATTTTCTCAGCATCTACATGCTGGAAGTCTTGTTTAAGCTCAGCCCGTGACGGCGTTGACCAGCCCTTTGCTTTTGGTGCAAACGAATAGCTACCGTCTTTATCAACAAAAATCAAACTTGCGCCATCCATGACCTTGAAGGTGTGGTAACCTATTGCAATGTTATTTGAGTTCATCCATTTATCAATAGTCAGATTTCGATTATAGATACGGATGTCATCTTCTGCTCCAACGGGTACGGCAAAGGCTTGCTTTCCATTCTTATCGTCAATGTGCCAAACGGCACCTGAGGCGGCTTCCGAAGGCGTCTTTAAATTTGAATATTTGTCAAAGTACAGGCTTGATGATGTTCCCGTGAATGTAATGCCGCCGGAGCCAACTATTAAACTATCAAGGTTAACAGTTGAGGAACCGTTTGTGTACAATTTTCCGTCCCGCATATACAAATTGTCATAATCGTCTTTGTTGGTTGACCCGGAAGTTTTCCCCGACTTCAAGAACAAAAGACCTTCTGCATTATTGTCATTTGCAACGTCGGACATAAAAATTCCATTTGCCCTTACAATGTCGGAGTTATTTAAGTCCAGCGCTCCGGCACCTTCACCATGTCCCTGTGTTGCCCATTTTGTAGACCCAAACACAATGCGGCCGTTAACACGGAACTCATTTGGATTTTGTGGGAAGTCGTTGAATCCAATGGAGCTGTTTTTGGAATCGATAAAGAAAATAGGTTGACCCTTATCAACGGAAACATATGCGGTAACCGTGTTAAATTTGTCTTTCACCACAACTTGAAAGTCAAACCCCTTTGTGTTATCAAGGTCAACATTGGTTTTTGCAGAAAAATTCCCGCCGCTTGTGGTGAAGGCTACTGAAGTTTCCGCTCCGTAAGCCCCTGTGCTACTTTCTGCGTATGAATAGGTAACACTTTGCATTGAGTTTTTATTTGCACCATTTATATTTATAGGTGAAAACATTCCCCCTATATCAAGCCTTATCGTGTTCTCAAATCCGTTTTTCCGTACAGCTTTCAGTGCCACGGTTGGGGCGGTATATGGAATTACTGTTACGGTTTTTGTAACGGTGGTTGAATTTCCACGTGAATCAATGGCTGTAATGGAAAGAGTTATGCTACTTGCCGAAGTAATTTTTCCAATGTTTACGTTTCCGGTTGCACTTGAAATGGTTCCTTGTTTTCCGTCAATTGTTACTACGTACTTCGAAAGTGTTGCTCCATTTATTGCCGTTGCCGCTGTGTTCACATAGGCGGTCAATGAGGAAAGGTTTTGAACAATTATTTGGTTGTTTCCGGTAATTGAGGTCATTGTATTATCTACGTCGGCGTAGGAAATGTTTGAGGGTGAAAACGTTGGGTTGGAATTACGGACATAGAATTTTATGCCACTATCCGTATAATTACGAACTCTTTCTCCGTTGTAATACGTTGTAACGCGTATATTACCGCTAACACTGTTTGAATTTGGGGTTTGGGCATATAGGGAAGACTGTTCACTTGCAGAAGGTGTCCATGTAAAACTTGTTCCAACATTAGTAAACGTTTTAGAAAACGAACCACACGAAATAACAACCGTGTGGGTAAACCCGGAGTTTGCACGTTTGATTCCGATTGTGATTGATTGGTCAATGTATACATTTTGGTTGTAACCGTCCTTGTCACTTCCAACCAACCCATTGATTGCACTCACGTCACTTGCAGACGGTGCAGTTACAGTCCCAGTTTTGGATGTGGTACCTATATAGTCCCCGCCGGCATATGTTAGTATTTCAATCTTTGTGTCCTGTGTTGCCGCACCGTTCAATTGGTTAAAAATTGCAGTGTTTTCACTTGTGGAAAATGAAGCTGTGGTTGAACTTCCTATCCCGGTTATTGTTTTTATTAAAGTTCCGTTTACATATATTTTTGCTGTATGCTTAAAATCAGAACTTGCTCGGGAAATTGAAATGCTTAAACCATTCCCCGCTGTCCATGAAGCACTCGAGGAAAGTGATGACGCCCTTGGAATTGTGTTGAGTGTTACCGTGTCACTACATGAAACAGTTCCGTAATAGGTTCCGTTCAACGTGAGCTCAATTCCAAGGGACGCTGATAACGTAACGGTTTTTGTTCCATCCGAATTATGGTAAACACGTTCCGTTTGGGTATGGACGAGGTTTGAATCTTTACCGTTTAATCTTGCCGAGAACGTAAATGTGTCTTTGTTCCCGTTTACTGTGGAAGAACCGTCTTTTGTGGCGGATGTGTATGTTGTCCCGTACCCATCTGTTGACTCCCAATATACTTTGAGTGTAATGTCCGTATAGTTCCCACTAATACTTTGTTTGCCGCTCCATGTACAACGGACACGCCAATGGGAACTCACACCTTTTGAAAATGAACCACTTAATGCCATTATTCTTCCTCCCCTTATTCAGATTCTTCTTCAATGCCCACAAATGCCCAACCTTGAATTGAAACTGAACCTGTGTCTTCCAATGCCGCTGACCACGGTGTTGCTTTGGAGCCGATTTCCAATTTAAAGTTTGAAATTGTGACATTCCCGTTTAGACCATCTAACCTTGCCTGTATATTTGTTGCTGAACCGGTCGTTGGTTGCTTGGTGGTGAACTCATAATGTCTTGATGAAGTGCTTGCAGGAAGAGAATTTGCACCCAAGGAGCCCCAAGGGGTGTTTCCCCATTGAATAGTCACATTGCCGGTATCTACAGAGGCCTCAAGGTCGAAAGAAATAGTGACTAACTTCCCCGCAACCTTTGAAAAATCGGCATCATAAATAACCGTGCATTGATTAGTTCCCCCGGTGCCGGTAACTGTTTTCGGGGTGTCCGTACCACGTGCAAGGTTTGCGTGAAGCAGGTTGTTGAGTTTAACAGCCTTAATGGTTCCCATTGTCATTTCATTGTCAACTTTTGTCTTTGACATTTCAGTTACGTCTTTGTTCAAGGTAAACACCTTTTGCATGGTTGCATTTCCGTCGTCGTCTGTTACCTCTGCGTATCCTGCGAATTCCTCCGGCGTAATAGCTGTGTATCCCTTATAGGCATTAGACAATACACGTATCCCGTTCAAGTCCATGAGAACATTTGTGTTGTACACTTCACCGCCGGAATGTTGCCATTGCAAAGGAACGTTCCCAACATTAAGCATTGTTCCTGTAAAAATAATGTTGCTATCTTTATCTCCGTACAACTCAACAACGATTGTGCTTCCCACCGGCTCAATAATTAGTTGGAATTTTTCATAGTCATAACTTTTTCCACTAATAAAATTAATTGTGTCGGTCTTTGTGCCGTTTGCATTGGTGTAGGTTATTTTCAGGTAGCCACTGCCGGATGTTCCTTTCTTTACAAGGGTGGAAATAGTATGGAACTGAGGTGCATTTACAACCGTTTGCGTCAATTTTGCACCGGATAGGACGAAACCACTTCCAACCCCTTTTTCAACAAGTTCGTCATTTTGAACTGTGTCCACTTTACCGATTGGCACACCATAGGAATCTTTATCAAGTGTGACAGTCCAAAAATCCGTTCCTGCAAAGCCAACCGAGTTCTTCAACAAGTTTACACCGCCGGAGCTTGTTATTTTGAAATCAATGTTATCGGCTTTTTGGTCGATTTCTGTTATCCTTTCAAAGGCGGTTCCAATTGTTGCATTTACATCATCAATTTGAGAGTCTGTATATGCATTTGCATCATCAACAGCCTGTGCGACATCATCCAATGACGCATAATTTGCAAGGTCAGACGTATTTGCCTTTGTTTTCATATCAGACGCATAATCAGCCGAATTACGTACCGTTGCAATAATGGCGTCCTCTGTTGTTGCAAGGCTCACTTCATTTACAGCTTCCTCTAATGCCGCAATTTCGGTTACGTCTTCAAAATTTACATAGTCGACTTCAACCGTACCATTACCGCTTTGATAGTTTACAATAAACATGGGACGTACATAACAAGTTCCATCACGAAAATTATTGTGTGTATCCCCAACACCTGAAATGAGGCCAGTGAATTCTTGCCAGCCGTCTGCAACAGTTATTTTTGTGCCTGCTACCGCACAGTATCGGTGGGTACCGGCGCCGCCTGTAATGTTGTGGAAATTTTTGTCTAATGTTGCAACACCTGCATAAACGGTTGAATTACCTGTTGTAGTAGGGTCAACCGTTTGTCGTACCTTGAAGGTAACACGGTAAACTCGGTTTACATTAACAGGGAAAGCATTCTTTGAGTATACCCAATGTTCACCTTGAATCTGCCACAGCTTGCCACCTTCACTTGCTTCCGCTGAATCAATAAATGTACCGACTGTTGTTGAAGGAACTTGTTCACCGTCGTATGCGTCCGACCAAAACTGTTTTTCATGCGTGAACGAACCATCATACACTTCTTGCATAACCGGTGCGGCGTATTGTTCTGCATACTTCTTGGCATTGCTTTCCGCATTGTTTGCAACGCTGTCCGCATATGCTTTCACCGCATTGGATGTATTTTTCAGCAGTATTGTCCGTGCGTCATAGTAGGCTTTGAATGCATTGCGGAAGGCATTTCCGTCAATATCACTTGTTGTGTTCAAGTCCTGCAACAATGGCGTAATATAGGAACTCAAATTATTGTAAGCCGTTGTGTATGCGGAAGTGTCCACGGAAAACGTTTGGGCTTGTGAAACGATTGTTGGCTTTTCCGTTACAATTGTGTCCCATTCTTTCTTTGTTTGTTGCTTTTCAAGTGGGGTCAGCTTGCCATCATTTGACATGTCTGAAAGCACCTTATTTGCACTGTCAGCCGCTTGTTGCGCCTTGCTTATTTCCTCTTCAAGGGTTTTTTGTAAGTTTGTAACAGCGTTTGACACATCCTGCGGGGTGGCTTTCTTACTTGGGTCATATCCGCTTTCATACGTTGTTTTTGTACCAATTTGCACATACTGGGCTTTCAACAAGCCAGCATTTATTTTATCCGCACTCAAATCCTTTATTTTGGCATTCGTAACGGCAAGGTCTGCCAGTTTAGCATTATCAACTGCAAGGTTTGCAATCTTTGCGTTTCCAATACTTAGGTCTTCATAGTCTGGTGCTTGAATGCGAAGTGTTGACCCGCTTACTTCCGGTGAAAACGCAGAAGCCCTACCATGTGTATTGACTGCACGAACACGGAAATACCAAGTTTCATTTGTATTTGCAGGGTGGACATAACCGCCTGTTTTACCGCGGAACAATAGATTAGAAGAATCAATAGAAAAACCTCGAACAGTAGAGCCGTACACTTCGTAAGCCGCAATATACGTGGCGGGATTGAAGTCCCACTCAACGGAAATGTTTTTGAATAGTCCCGTTGCTTTAACATTGGTCGGCATTGCGGGAACCTTGTCTTCAAAAGAACCGTCTGTTACTGTTGGGTCAGCTGTTGCCGCTTTGTCCCAAACACCTTTTCGGTCTTGGAAGTCACTTTTAACCTTTTCAATGTCGTTCACAACGTCGGTGGACATTGGGAGAAAGTTTCCGAGTACAATTTCAACCTGTGAAGGGTCTGAAAGAGAACGTTTTAGTTCAATTACGCGCGCTTCAAGGCGTAATTCCGGTTTGAAGTCACGGTCAATAATGAATACTGTATCACCAAGACGAACCTTTTCATGTTCAAGACCCACAATTTCAAGGTCTTGTGCGCCAATTTCGTAGGTGCCTTTTGGTGTATTAATTGTTTGCAGGTATTCCCAGCCTTTTTGAATAATTTCTTCCGGGTCTGTAGAATCCACGTCATATGTTGCGAATCGGTGCCGCCTTGTTCCATCCGGGTTTAGTCGACCGAATTGCTCAAGCGCTACCGGGTCACCAATCCATTCTTGACCTTGTGGTTTATCTACCGGGTCACCATCAATTTTCCTCCAAACAACGTCCGCAATGGTTATTTTGCGTGTGTATCCGCCTGTTTCATCAATTTCTTCACCGTTTCCGCGCGGGTAAATTGCCGTTTTGATTCCGCTTGCGTCAATGGTGCGCTTGATTGAAGTAATGTCTTTTGTGTATTCAAACCGTTTGCCGGTATCAGCACCACGGCGAACCAGTAAGTCAACATAACGGTGTTCAATGTGCTTTCCATCTTCACTCAAAACGACACGGAAACGAAGTTCACCCCCGTATGTGTCTACAATGGCTTTCAAGTTTTCTAGTGCGGTTGAATAATAGAAATTCACTGTTCCTGTTCCAAGTGAATCAACTTGCCCAACTTCCCACCGCGAACTGGATAAAGCCTTTTGCATGGCTTCGGTAACGTCACCGTCAATAATGCGGCGGTCTTCAACAATGTCGTCTACGAGTTCATAGTAAGCATGTTCACAATAAACAGCTTTTTCAACGGCGTCCCCTCTTGTTTCCTCAACCTTGTAAATTTGAAATTCTTGAAAGTTCCCGTCCAAATCTTGATAAACAACACGGTTTCCTTCGACCAAGTGTTGTGCGTCGGAATGCCAGGAAGGAACAGTGAATTCAAGTGTGAAGTCTTTATTTAGCTGTTCATCAACGTTGTCATTATAGTAAGGGCATTGGTAATTTTCTTTGTTTGACAAGATTGCAACAAGTTCTTCGGTTTGACCGTCAAACACAAACAAGTTTGTATTCTTCATTCTTATTCCTCCATTTCGTAAAACCGTAAATTATAGCCACAAACGTTTATACTTCATCTGTACTGTTGCACCATTTGAAAAAGTAAGCGTGTTAGAGCCTACCTTCAATGGGAAGAAGTCGGAATCAAGTGTTATTGCTTGTTGAATCACGGTGCCGTTTAACGTTACCTTTCCAGCTTTCATATCAATTACGAGAATGCTTCCAACCGGAAGTTCCGTGACCACTTTTACCTTTTCAACACCGTTTGAAATTTGGAAGTCACTTAATGCATTTGTTGTTTTTACTGTAAATATAGGGTAACAAGCTCGTGTTCCATCATAGTTGACTACTTGCCCGCTGGAAATATTTAAAGTTGTTTCGTGTACTGTTACTGGCGCCCCAAA
>NZ_JARTJQ010000005.1:0-16666 GCF_036225245.1 Weizmannia sp. CD-2023 | reverse complement strand
CTAAGCATGTCGCCCCCCTCAAGATGAGATGTCCCACAGTTTATACTGGTAAGATCCCTGAAAGATGATCAGGTTGATAGGTCCGGGGTGGAAGCGCGGCGACGCGTGGAGCTGACGGATACTAATCGATCGAGGACTTAACCACGAAAAGCGGAAGCGCCTTGGTCATCGGCGTACGGATTTCGGAGCTTTCGACTGAGATAAAGGAAACACGGCGAGGTATCGAGCCGATGTTGACTTATCGTAGGGAGAAAGCGTAGAAATACGCTAGCCGATAGGCGCTGGAGCTGGACAACAGAAAAGCGGAGGTGCCTTGTTTAGCCCCGACAAGCGAATGTTCTGACCGGCATGGAGCCGTCTTTTGGCTCCGTGACGGGCAGGTTATTCGACCTCGAGGGGCTAGGCACCGGAGCTGGACAATAGAAAAGCGGAGGTGCCTTGCCAAAGGCGCTGGAGCTAGACAATTCTCAAAGTTAGAAACCAAAGCTATTCTCCGTTTACAGTTTTTTCTCCCATTCGGTTTTCAGGGAACACATCCCAAAAATTATACAGGTCCGGTGATGATGGCGGAAAGGTCACACCCGTTCCCATCCCGAACACGGAAGTTAAGCTTTCCAGCGCCGATGGTAGTTGGGGGTTTCCCCCTGCGAGAGTAGGACGTTGCCGGGCCAAATCAAAACCGCAGACGATTTGTCTGCGGTTTTTGCGTGTTAATGTACTCGGCTCATTGCTTTTTTTCGGAATGCAGGGCCGTTTTGCTTAAAGTTATTATATGAAGCGACAGAAAGGGATTTTTTAACTTTCGTGGTCTTCTTGATGACAGAAATCAGCCGAAAAGCACAGATAGCCGGTGAATCGTTCCATTTTGCTCTTGTCCATAAGCATCGGTTTCACCCTGACATTTGCATAGCTTGTTTTACTGCCTGCCGTTAAGAAACTGTAGGCAGAGGAACGGGCCTTTTTCGATTGCTGTCTGGAGAAAAAGGCGGATGGCCGGAAAGTCAATTGTTTCCCGGTTTTTAAGCAGCTCTGCCCACCATTCTGTTTCGTAGCGGGAAATCATGCTCAAATTATACAAAAGCAGGTAATGGACCAATATATCGGGAAGGTCGTTTTCCGGTTGTAATTTATACGGAAAGTAAATTTGATTTGTAAAGAAATGATAACGGAATGGCGGAGGGAGACAGCCGCGGGCGGAAAACGAGAAGGCGTCTTCTTCCGCTTCCATTTCCAAAAGTCTGTCCTGAAGTTTTTCGGACAAATATTGTGAAAACCTGCCCGCTGTCATATGATAGCCATCAAGGACCGCAAAAGGAAGCCGGTACTTCCCGTTCTTTTCTTCTACCGGCAAAAAATATTTCCGGCGGGGGAAGGCCGTTTCAAGTTCTGGGATTTGCCGAAGCAGGCTCTGCATGGTGTATTTATTGCCTTCGAGCGGGCCGAGTCCGAACATTTTATGGGCGAAATGGCCGCATAAACCGGTTTTTTGAATTTTAACCTCGTCTTCGCCAAACCGGTAGTTTTGTTTTTTCTTTTTTCGCGATGTCACCCCATGGGCAAGGACGGAAGTGGTTTCAGGATATAGCGGGTCGCATGACAGCAGGCAGGCTTTTAATAAATGAATGAAGCCGTAAAAAATCAAAACAGGCTGAATCGAAACGGGCGCCTGCACAGCCTGGCGGTAATAAGCTTCACCGTGTTCGAGATAATACATAAAAGCATAACAGTTCTCATAGCTTTTGGCGGCGCTTTGGCTAAAATCCGAAGCCTCATAGCGGGCTTTCAAATAGCGCTGCGTATATTCTGCGGATTGAAATAAAATCAAGTGATCCCATTGGTCCATAAAAGACAATATTTCGCCCTCCGAATTAACTGAATAGTATTATATGTTTTGGAGACCTTGACAGTATTATGTCCAATTGATAACCTACAAATAATATTTTTATCAATCCAGGAGGGGTTTG
The DNA here is from genome assembly GCF_036225245.1 of Weizmannia sp. CD-2023. Taxonomy (NCBI): domain Bacteria; kingdom Bacillati; phylum Bacillota; class Bacilli; order Caryophanales; family Bacillaceae; genus Heyndrickxia; species Weizmannia sp. CD-2023. Next base: position 14,702 of record NZ_JARTJQ010000005.1, on the reverse strand, counting down.
CATGTGGGAAACGAAGTTCGTAAAAGAAGGTCTTACGTTTGATGATGTATTACTGATTCCGGCAGAGTCGGAAGTGCTGCCGAAAGATGTCGATACAAGTGTCGCCCTAACGGAAACCTTGAAGTTGAACATTCCGATCATCAGCGCCGGCATGGATACGGTAACCGAAGCGGAAATGGCGATCGCCATGGCAAGGCAGGGCGGCCTCGGGATTATCCACAAAAACATGAGCATTGAACAACAGGCGGAGCAGGTGGATCGTGTCAAACGGTCGGAAAACGGCGTTATCACCAATCCGTTTTTCTTAACACCTGATGAGCAGGTGTTTGCAGCGGAACATTTAATGGGCAAATACCGGATTTCCGGCGTGCCGATCGTGAATAACCGTGACGAGCAGAAACTGGTCGGGATTTTGACCAACCGCGACATGCGTTTTATTGAAGATTACTCCACCCGGATTTCAGATGTGATGACGAAAGAGAATCTTGTGACGGCGCCTGTCGGTACGACGTTGAAAGAGGCGGAACAGCTTTTGCACCGGCATAAAATTGAAAAGCTGCCGCTTGTCGATGAGAACGGCGTATTAAAAGGGCTTATTACGATTAAAGATATCGAAAAGGTTATTGAGTTCCCAAATGCAGCCAAAGATGACCAGGGCCGCCTTCTTGTTGGTGCGGCAGTCGGCGTGACAAGCGACGTAATGAAACGGGTGGAATTGCTCGTTGAAGCGGGAGTGGATGCGGTTGTTATCGATACGGCGCACGGCCACTCAAAAGGGGTGCTGGAAACCGTCGCAAACATCCGCAAATCTTACCCTTCCTTAAATATTATCGCCGGAAATGTTGCGACGGCAGAAGGTACGAAAGCGCTGATAGACGCGGGCGCGGATATTGTAAAAGTCGGTATCGGGCCGGGCTCCATCTGTACGACAAGAGTGGTTGCCGGGGTTGGTGTACCGCAAATTACAGCGGTTTATGATTGTGCGACAGAAGCAAGGAAGTACGGAAAAGCGATTATTGCAGACGGTGGCATTAAATTCTCAGGCGATATTGTAAAGGCGCTGGCTGCCGGTGGACATGCTGTAATGCTCGGCAGCCTGCTTGCAGGGACCTCGGAAAGCCCAGGCGAAATGGAAATCTATCAAGGGCGGCAATATAAAGTTTACCGCGGCATGGGGTCCATCAGCGCAATGGAAAGCGGATCGAGGGATCGTTACTTCCAGGAAGGCGCGAAAAAACTGGTGCCAGAAGGAATCGAAGGACGCGTGCCGTTTAAAGGGAGCCTTCAGGATGTCATCTACCAATTAATCGGCGGGCTCCGGTCCGGCATGGGTTATTGCGGCGCGAAAGATATGATTTCATTGCGTGAAGAAGCGCAGTTTATCCGCATGACAGGGGCAGGCCTGCGGGAGAGCCATCCGCATGATATCCAGATTACAAAAGAAGCTCCGAATTATTCTTTGTCTTAACATCGATTTTGAATGGGAAAAAATGGCAGGCATAGGTTTCCTGCCATTTTTTTCTGCCATTTAATAGATTTGCAACTCTATATCTGGCTTGTCGGACTCGGAAAAATCGCCGCCATTCAGTACCCCCGGCTGCCCTGCATTTTCGGAAAAAGTTGACAAATGCGGCAAACACTATGCATCTACTTTTTCAACCGGAACTATGTTAAAATAGGCAAAGTGTATACATATCTTGATGGAGGGTTGAAAGTGAAAAAAAGCTTGCAAAAAATGGCGTTTGCGTTTCTGGCGCTGCTGCTAACGGCAGGGGTTGTGCAGCAGGTGCCGAAAACAGTCCATGCGCAGGATCAGTTGGATATTCATGCAAAAGCAGCCATCATTGTCGATGCGGATAACGGACAGATTTTGTATGAAAAAAATGCCAATCAGGCACTGGGCATTGCTTCCATGAGCAAAATGATGACGGAGTACTTGTTGCTTAAAGCCATTCATGAGAAAAAGGTTTCGTGGAACCAGAAAGTGACAATCAGCGATTATGCGTATCGCATTTCCCAAAACAGGGCACTTTCAAACGTGCCGTTAAGAAAAGGCGAAAAGTACACGGTTAAAGAGCTCTTCCAAGCGATGGCGATCTATTCGGCAAATGGCGCAACGATTGCGATTGCAGAAACGCTCGGCGGAACGGAAAAAAACTATCTGAACATGATGAACAAACAGGCGAAAGCATTCGGCCTCACCGATTATAAATTTGTGAACGCAACCGGGCTGAACAATGAGGATTTGCAAGGCATGCAGCCGGAAGGAACAGGCAGGACGGAAGAAAACCTTGTCTCAGCAAAATCCGTTGCAAAAATCGCCTACCATTTGATCCACGACTATCCGGAGATTTTACAAACAACGAGCACAGCTAAAATGAAATTCCGGGCCGGGACAGATGATGAAATTGCGATGCAGAACTGGAACTGGATGCTTCCGTCCCTTGTTTACGGGCGGCAGGGCGTTGACGGCTTGAAAACCGGGAACACCGACAATGCGGGATACTGCTTTACAGGCACGGCCAAGCAAAACGGCATGCGCATCATTACCGTTGTTCTTCATGCAGAGGATGCGAACGGGAACAGCACCATCAAGTCCCGGTTTGATGTCACAAACAAATTAATGGACTATGCTTTTAGTAATTTCACGGAAAAAACCCTTTACCCGAAAGGCTATCAGGTGAAAAAGACGGTAACGGTGAAGTCCGGCAAAGAAAAACAGGCTTCCGTTGTCACGAAGGCGCCGCTTAAAGTGGCTGTGAAAAACGGTGAAGGCAAAATGTATACCCCTGTTGTGAAATTTGATTCGAAGCAAATCAAGGCTCCGGTGAAAAAAGGGACAAAGGTTGGCACATTGTATGCCCGGCATAAAGACGGGCAGGAACTTGGCTATTTGTACGGCCCGAATACAGCGCATACCGCCTTGGTCACCAAAACTGATATTGAAAAAGCCAACTGGTTTGTGCGCATGATGCGCGGAATTGGCGGATTTTTCGGGGGCATTTGGGATCATACAGTCGGCAAATTATTTTAAGTAAAACAGGACAAGGGCGCTTGTCCTGTTTTTCACTTTAACGTGGAAAAATTAGTACCTTGACAAGCATTCGTTTTTGGTGTTAATTTAAATTATTATACATATAATAAGAATTTTTAATTTTATAAAGGGGCGTACAAAAAATGAAAACAGGAACAGATCTAGTGAAACGCGGGATGGCGGAAATGCAAAAGGGCGGCGTCATCATGGACGTGGTCAATGCCGAGCAGGCAAAACTCGCTGAAGAAGCAGGCGCTGTTGCCGTCATGGCATTGGAACGTGTTCCGTCTGATATCCGGAAAGCCGGAGGGGTTGCCCGTATGGCGGATCCTTCCATTGTGGAAGAAGTTATGAACGCCGTCAGCATTCCGGTAATGGCAAAAGCAAGGATCGGCCATATTGTTGAAGCGCGGGTGCTCGAAGCGATGGGCGTCGATTATATTGACGAAAGCGAAGTTTTAACGCCGGCCGACGATGAGTTCCATATCAATAAAAAAGAATTCACAGTGCCGTTTGTGTGCGGCTGCCGTGATTTGGGGGAAGCGGCTCGAAGAATCGGGGAAGGCGCCTCGATGCTCAGGACAAAAGGCGAGCCGGGAACCGGGAATATCGTTGAAGCGGTAAGGCATATGCGGAAAGTGAATGCGCAGGTCCGCAAAGTGGTCAACATGAACGAAGATGAACTGATGACGGAAGCTAAACAGCTCGGTGCCCCGTATGAAGTGCTGTTGCAAATTAAAAAAGAAGGCCGGCTGCCGGTTGTGAACTTTGCTGCAGGCGGTGTTGCAACGCCGGCGGATGCGGCGTTGATGATGCAGCTCGGTGCGGACGGCGTTTTTGTCGGATCGGGGATTTTCAAATCAGAAAACCCGGCGAAATTTGCGAAAGCGATTGTTGAAGCAACGACCCATTACCAAGATTACAAACTGATTGCCGAATTGTCGAAAGACCTTGGAACAGCAATGAAAGGCTTGGAAATTTCAACATTGCCGGCTGAAGCAAGAATGCAGGAGCGCGGCTGGTAAGGAGAATCAGCATGAAAAAAATTGGTGTACTCGGCCTCCAGGGGGCTGTGGAGGAACATATCCGCGCAGTGGAAGCCTGCGGTGCGGAAGGTGTTGTCATTAAGAAAAAAGAGCAGTTGGACGAAATCGGCGGGCTCATCCTGCCGGGCGGAGAAAGCACGGCAATGCGGCGGCTCATTGACCGCTACGGTTTTATGGCGGAACTGAGACAGTTTGCCGAAAGCAAGCCAGTCTTTGGCACATGCGCAGGGCTGATCCTGCTTGCAAAGCATATTGAAGGCCAGGAAGATGCACATATCGGGGCAATGGATATTACGGTGGCGCGCAATTCTTTCGGCCGCCAGCGGGAAAGTTTTGAAGAAACCATCCGTGTGAACGGCATCGCGGAAGATTTTCCAGCTGTTTTTATTCGCGCGCCCCATATCGTCTCCGTTTCAGATCATGTTGAAGTGCTGGCCGAGTGCCGCGGGCGGATTGTTGCGGTTCGCCAAGGAAATTTGCTCGGCTGCTCCTTCCATCCGGAGTTAACGGATGACCTGCGTATGACCGAATATTTTTTAAGTATGGCACGGATTCCGGTATAGTCTGTTGCAAAACGGATAAAATTGTAGTACATTAAGGTGTACGTGAAGACTGAAAAAGCAATGACAGGAACCAGTAGCAGAACGCTTTTCCTAAAGAGAGCCGGTGGGTGGTGGAAACCGGCGGAAAGCTTCTGTGAATCCATCCTTGAGCGGGTTGCTGAAAGCCGGGCGAGTAGGCATCCACGGGATAAAAACCCGTTATCCTTACAAAGCGGAAAACTCTTGTTTTCAATTTGGGTGGCAACGCGGGTTCACTCTCGTCCCTGTTTTCGGGGCGGGAGTTTTTTATTTGAATTTCGATAAAAGGAGAAGGATAGCATGTTGGACATCAAATTTTTGCGTGCGCATTTTGATGAAGTCAAAGAACGAATGCAGCACCGCGGAGAAGATTTGACCGATTTTGAGAAGTTCAGCGGGCTGGACCAAAGACGGCGCGAACTGATCATGGAAAGCGAAGCGTTGAAAAACAGACGGAATGAAGTCACGCAGCAAGTTGCGGCACTGAAACGCGAAAAGAAAGATGCAACAAAGCTGATCGAGGAAATGCGCGGCGTCGGTGAAAAAATTAAAGCACTGGATGCCGAGTTGAAACAAGTCGAATCAGAACTTGAAATGCTGATGCTTTCTATCCCGAACATTCCGCATGAAAGTGTGCCGGTGGGAGATAGCGAAGAGGACAATGTCGAAATCCGGAAATGGGGTGAAGTGCCGGCATTTGGATTTGAACCGAAACCGCATTGGGATATTGCCACTGACCTCGGCATCCTTGATTTTGAAAGGGCAGCCAAAGTGACCGGCAGCCGGTTCGTCTTTTACAAAGGGCTCGGCGCCCGCCTTGAACGTGCGCTTTATAATTTTATGCTTGATCTGCACGTCGAAGAACACGGCTATGAAGAGGTATTGCCGCCGTATATGGTGAACCGCGCCAGCATGACAGGAACGGGGCAGCTGCCGAAATTTGAAGAAGACGCTTTTCTTGTCAATGAAAAAGACTATTTTCTGATTCCGACTGCCGAAGTGCCGGTGACAAATTATCACCGTGATGAAATTTTAAACGGTGACGACCTGCCGATCAATTATGTGGCGTTCAGTGCCTGTTTTCGTTCGGAAGCGGGTTCTGCCGGGCGTGATACACGCGGGCTGATCCGCCAGCACCAGTTTAACAAAGTGGAACTTGTGAAATTTGTCAAACCGGAAGATTCCTATAATGAACTCGAAAAACTGACCGGCCATGCGGAAAAAGTGCTGCAGCTTCTGGGCCTACCTTATCATGTGATGAGCATGTGCACGGCGGACCTCGGGTTTACGGCAGCGAAAAAATATGATATTGAAGTATGGATGCCAAGCCAGCACGTATACCGCGAGATTTCTTCGTGCAGCAACTTCGAAGCCTTCCAGGCAAGGCGTGCGAACATCCGCTTCCGCAGGGAACCCAATGCGAAACCGGAACATGTCCATACACTGAACGGATCCGGGCTTGCCATCGGGCGTACCGTCGCAGCCATCCTTGAAAATTACCAGCAGGCTGACGGCAGTGTGGTGGTGCCTGAAGTGCTCCGCCCGTACATGCGTACCGATATCATCAAACCGGAATCATAAAAAAATCCCCGGCTTTTTTACATGAAAAGCCGGGGATTTGAAACATGTTTTCCGGAAGCTTCCGCATTTTTTAGGGCGGGATTTTACTCAAAAGGGCGGACAAGAGAAAAACGGCCATATCTAAATGTGCGTTCCGGGGCCTTCCCTTGGCTAAAATTCAGATGGCTTTCCGCAGTAGAAAATCTTGATGTGCTTGACTTGTTTTGATCGTGTAGGTTATAATCTTTTTTGTCAAAATGGAGGAATACCCAAGTCTGGCTGAAGGGATCGGTCTTGAAAACCGACAGGCGGGTTACACCGCGCGGGGGTTCGAATCCCTCTTCCTCCGCTTGAAAAATGAAAAGGACTATGATTGAAAGCCTGCGGCACCCTGAAATGGCGGGAGCTGTGGGCTTTTTTCGTGGAGTAAGGACAAGACACCACATTTTTTGCATGCCCGTGATCCCTCCGTAAATCATTAAAAAGCCCGTTACGCGATGGTAACGGGTTTTTAGCCGCCATTATTTTTTTACGGCTGCTGCCTGTGCGAGCATGTAGCCGATCCGCTCGACAATCGGTTCGACGGCATCTTCATGTTCAAACAGGTCGTATTCGTCAATGTTCAGCCTGAGAACCGGGCAGGCATGGAAAGAGTCGATCCACTGCTCGTACCGTTTCTGCATTTCAATCCAGTATTCAACAGGGGTATCTTGTTCCATTGGACGGCCGCGTTTTTTGATCCGTTCCAAAATGTTTTCCAGCTTGCCTTCCAAATAAATCATCAGGTCGGGATGCGGAAAATACGGGGTCATCACCATGGCATCAAACAAGTTTGTATAGGTTTCAAAATCAATGGCAGACATATTGCCTTTTTCATAATGCATCCGGGCAAAAATGCCGGTATCCTCATAAATGGAGCGGTCCTGGATAAAACCGCCGCCGTATTCAAACATTTTTTTCTGCTCCTTGAACCTTTCCGCCAGAAAATAAATTTGAAGATGGAAACTCCACCGTTTAAAATCGCTATAAAATTTTTCCAAATACGGATTGGTGTCGACTTTTTCAAAGGACGCCCGGAAATGGAGCGCCTTCGCGAGCGCACGGGTTAAAGTCGATTTTCCGACGCCGACAGTACCTGCAATGGTGATCACAGCGTGGTTCGGAATTTGATATTTCTCACGAAGTTCCATGGGTATGTACTCCTTTTTGTAAGGTTTGCGCGATTTCTTGCAGCATGTATGTCAGGTCATGTTCATGCCGGATAAAATCAAGTGTATCACAGTCGAACTTTAATACCGGGATGTCCGGATGGCCGGCTTCGAAGCGGCTCATAAACCGGCCGTAGTCTGCGGATAGTTTTTGTAAATACGTTTCCTGCATATTTTTTTCAAATGCCCGCCCTCTTATTTCAATTCTCTTGAGGAGCGTTTCCAGGCTTGCGTGCAAATAAATGATGACGTTCGGCTGCGGCATATCGGCTGTTAAAATGCCGTAAATTTTCATAAATTTTTCAAACTCATGCGTTTTTAGCGTCCGCCGGGCAAAAATCAAGCTTTTAAAAATATGGTAATCTGCAACGACAGGCTGCCTATGCCGTTTAAGGTCTTCCAGCTGTTTGTAGCGATTGCAGAGAAAAAACATCTCGGTTTGGAAACCCCATTCTTCTTTATTGGTATAAAATTTTCCAAGAAAAGGATTTTCATCCACAATTTCTTTCAAAAGCTGAAACGAAAAGTATGATGAAATGGCTTTTGCCAATGACGTTTTGCCAACGCCGATCGGTCCCTCGATTGCAATAAACGGTACCCTTTTCATAACGCCCTCCCGCTGAAGCGATTGTTCATTGATGCACACTGTTGCTATTTTAGCACAAGTCTCCGCCGGTTGGCATGCGGGAAAAAAAGCGATCATGTGTCCCGGCGTTCTGCTTCCGGCTGTTTCCTGGGTTGGTTTTAACAAACATTTTCCAAAAAATGGAACTCAAATGTGACTGGTGCTTGCTCTGTGTATCGGATCAGGCCTGCATCCGGACCGTCCAGTTGGCGCCGGCATAAATGCGGGGAAAGGACTTCGCAATCCCGTCCGTGCGGCGCAGCGGGTTCCGGGTAAAAAGTAGCGGGATTCCGGGGCAAAAGAAAAAAGCAACGGAACCCGCTGCTTCAGGAAGGGCGTTTGACTACATCAAAGCGATCGGCGATTAACAGCCAGTTTTGCGGAAAAGAGAGGCCGAGTTTCCAGTAGCTCATGCCCCTTAACCCGAGTTCAGTAAGCAAATTAAATTTTGCCTCAATGGAACGGGCATCTTCAAACCAGACGGTGTGCCGCCGGTTGTTTTCATCTGTATAGTTAAAATGAGGGGCCTGGGATGTTGTGTCATACAGGATCGGCACATTGTGCGCACCCGCGAGCCGGATGGCCTGCTGCGGGCTGACGGCTCTTGCTGTTGTGCCAGTTTGATAGGGCAATGTCCAGTCATAGCCATACAGATTTTGCCCCATCAAAATCTTATTGGGCGGCATTTCTGTGATGGCATAGCGGAGCACATCCCGGACCGGCCCGATCGGAGACACCGGCATGGGCGGGCCGCCGCTATACCCCCATTCGTAGGTCATAATGACAACAAAATCGGCAATTTCGCCATGCGCCCTGTAATCGTGTGCCTCATACCAGCGCCCGGCCTGGGTGGCGCTCGTTTTCGGAGCGAGCGCGGTGGACATGAGCCAACCTTCCCGGCTGAAGCGCGTTTTTGCTTTTCTTAAAAACCGGTTGTAAGCTTCCCTGTCCTGCGGGCGCAAATACTCAAAGTCAAAATGAATATCACGGAAACCGAGCCGGCTTGCGGTTTGAACAATTTCATTTAAAAACCGGTTCTGGACGGTTTCGTCGTTCAAAAGGATCCGCCCGAGTTCATCGCTGAACTGGCCGTTTTCCTGATTACAGATCACCATCATTAAAATGGCGTTTTGGGCATCGGCAACCGCCCGCAAATTTCCAAGCGGCGGGGCAACAAGTGTGCCGTCTCGGTTTACCCGGAATGCAAACGGGGCAAGATAGGTCAAATACGGGGCCGCTTTTCGCGCACTTGTTTCAAGAGACGCTGAAACCGTGTTCCCGAATGGTTCAACATACGCATTAAATTCTGCTCTTTTTTTCGGGGAAGGCGGCAGATAAAGGCGCAACCCGGGCCGGAGCTGCTGATGGACAGAAATGCCGTTGATGCGGGCAAGTTCCTGGTAAGATATCCCTGCTTGTTGTGCAATGGAATATAAGCTGTCCCCCGGCCGGACCCAATAAAACCTCCCGGTGATCGGGATGACCATCGCCTGTCCGATGACAAGCCGGTCCGGATCCGGAAGTTCATTTGCCGAAATGATTTCTGAAACCGGGACGCTGTATCTTTGTGCAAGATTTGAGACCGTGTCATTTCTTTCGACAACATGGATTTGCAAACGAGTCCCCCCTCGTGTCAGCCATCGCTATTGTTATCTTTATGCGGCGTTTTTTAAAACATGCCCGCTTTTTATGTGCGCTTTTTCTCGCGGAATCATAAAGCAAACCTTTTTGCGGTATTGCTGAACGCCACGGCCGGTGGAAGCAAATGATTTTTTTCGGCGCTTCTTAACGTAACATAAAGGCGCTCTGGGTTAAGAAAGCGGAATTTTTTGTGGGGTTGCTTCGCATAGAGGAGGGGGCTTTAAGTGAAGGAAGCGAACGTTTTTTCGGCGCTTCTTAACGCAGGAGCCCTCTAAGTTGGGAAAGTGAACGTTTTTTGCAATGTTACCTAACATATAAGTGCTCAGTAACGAAAGAGCATCCAATTTCTTCATGTTAGGACCCTCCTGCCCGAAGAAAGCCGGTGTAAAACTTATGGCCAAACCAAGTGTGATTTTTTTCAAGGCTGTGTTACGATAAGGCTACGATACCTTTTGGAGGAGTTTGGATGGAAAATCGCGATGAATATTATATGCGCCTTGCCATTCAGGAAGCCGTAAAAGCACAGCATCTCCGTGAAGTGCCAATCGGGGCGGTGATTGTGCTCGATGAAAAAGTGATTGCTGCAGCCCATAATCTGCGTGAAACCACCCAGCGTGCTGCCGCCCATGCGGAACTTCTGGCCATCGAAAAAGCATGTGAAGTGACCGGATCATGGCGCCTTGAAAATGCCGAGCTGTATGTCACACTGGAACCGTGCCCAATGTGCAGCGGTGCCGTTTTACAATCGCGGATCAAGCGGGTCGTTTACGGGGCAAAAGATCCGAAGGCGGGCTGTGCGGGAAGTTTGATGAACCTGCTTGAGGACGGCCGTTTTAACCACCGGAGTGAAGTCGTAAGCGGCGTGCTTGAAACGGAATGCGGAGAATTATTGCGGTCCTTCTTCCGGTCTTTAAGGGAGAAAAAAAAGAAGGAAAAACTTGCGGCAGAGGAAGATGGAAAAAGCTCCACCAATTAACAGGCGGGAGAGATTGCTTTTTTTTAAAAAGGCATGTATACTTAGTTATGCGTTAGTTTTTAACGCTTAAAACTGGTATCAATTTTGCCGCGCTAGGTGGGGAGGCAGCGGTGCCCTGTACCCGCAATCCGCTCTAGCGGGACTGAATCCCTTTCCGAGGCCGGCTGCTTGTAGGGCCAGCCTTAAGTAAGTGGTGTTGACACCCGGGTCCTGCGCAATGGAACCCCGCGAACCATGTCAGGTCCGGAAGGAAGCAGCATTAAGCGGGTCATTCCATGTGCCGCAGGGCAGCCTGGGTCGAGCTAACTGCTTAAGTAACGCTTATGAGGGTCGGTCGAAGAAAGGTGCGCGGCAGTTTCATTACATAAAAAACAAAACTCATCCTGATCCGGGATGGGTTTTTTCCATATTTAAATGCTTTTTAATTCAGGATGTAAAATCGCTTTTCCTAAGGTATAATAAAAGAAATGTATGAATCGGAAGCAAATCTGGCCGGGAGGATTGAACATGGCTTATCAGGCGTTATACCGCACATGGCGGCCGCAGCGGTTTGCGGATGTCGTCGGGCAGGAGCATGTGACAAAAACATTGCAGCACGCCCTCCTGCAACAGAAAACAACGCATGCTTATCTTTTCTCGGGCCCACGGGGTACAGGAAAAACAAGTGCCGCTAAAATTTTGGCAAAGGCGGTGAACTGCGAACATGCTCCGACTGGGGAACCGTGTAACGAGTGCGCTGTTTGCCGGGGGATTACAGACGGCACGATTCCAGATGTCATCGAAATTGACGCGGCGTCGAATACAGGCGTGGATGACATCCGCGATATCCGCGACAAAGTCAAATACGCGCCAAGTGTTGTAAAATATAAAGTATATATTATCGACGAAGTCCATATGCTGTCGATTGGCGCATTTAACGCGCTTTTGAAAACCCTAGAGGAGCCCCCGAAACACGTCATTTTTATTCTGGCAACAACCGAGCCCCATAAAATTCCGCTTACGATCGTTTCCAGATGCCAGCGGTTTGATTTTAAACGCATCACATCCCGTGATATTTTTAAACGCCTGGCTTATATTGCAGGCGAAACCGGCATTGCATATGATGAACAGGCGCTCAATATTATCGCCCATGCTGCGGAAGGCGGGATGCGGGACGCGCTCAGCCTGCTTGACCAGGCCGTCTCTTTCAGCGAGGGGAAAGTGAGAGTGGAAGATGCGCTCACGGTAACGGGTTCCATTTCCCAGAATGATTTTACCCGCCTTGCGCAGGCAATTCAAAAGAAGGATGCTGCAAAATGCCTTGACCTTGTCGGTTCTCTTCTCCAGCAGGGAAAAGATCCTTCAAGGCTTGTGGAAGACTTCATCCTTTATTTCCGCGATCTGCTTTTGTATAAAACTGCCCCGCAGATGGAGGAAGCGGTTCAAAGAGTTTATTTAGATGAGGCGTTTAAAGAAATGAGCCGCTCGCTTCAAACGCAGGAAATTTACCGTTTTATTGACATCCTGAACCAAACGCAGCAGGATATGCGTTTTTCCAATATGGCCCGCGTTTATTTGGAAGTGGCTTTTATCAAACTTTGTGAAGAAAAAGCGCCGGATCCCGGGGAAAATGATCTCATCCGGAAACTTGCTGAAAAAATCGAACGGCTCGAATCAGAACTCGAGTCTCTCAAGCAAAACGGGGTGCCGGAGGCGGATGAAACAGAACATGCGCCAAAACGGCAGGCCCCGAGAAAAATTCCGCGCACTTCGAAAGGTTTTAAGGTACAAGTCGGAAGGATTCATGATATATTAAAAGAAGCGACAAAAGAGGATCTCAAACGGATTAAAAACAGTTGGAACGATATGATTGAGACGCTCAACAGCAGGCAGATGCGGTCGCAGGCGGCGCTTTTAAACGAAGCGGAACCGGTGGCGGCGTCGCCGAACGCTTTTGTCATCAAATTCAAATATGAGATCCATTGCCAGATGGCGATGGAAAACGAGAAATTTTTACAAGCGATTTCGAGCGTGCTCAGTGAATTAACTGGAACCGGGTATCAGGCGGCAGGCGTTCCGGAAAATGAATGGAATACGATCAGGGAAAATTATATCCACCACCATAAAGAAGAAGCAGAGGAAGAAAAACCGCAGGATGATCCGGTTGTAACCGAAGCAATCAAATTGTTTGGGCCTGAATTAATTGAAATAAAAGACTAAAACTGGAGGGTTTCATATGCGAGGAATGGGCAATATGGGCAATATGCAAAAAATGATGAAACAAATGCAAAAGATGCAGAAAGAAATGATGGAGGCACAGGAGCAGCTTGGCGAACAGAAAGTGGAAGGTACGGCAGGCGGCGGCATGGTAACCGTTGTCGTTTCTGGCCATAAAAAAGTGCTGGAAGTGCGCATCAATGAAGAAGCCGTCGATCCGGACGATGTCGAAATGCTGCAGGACATGATCCTTGTCGCCACCAATGACGCCCTGGATAAAGCCGAACAGCTGACAGAGCAGACAATGGGCAAGTACACGAAAGGCTTCAATATTCCGGGATTTTAAAGGTGTGATCAACAATGCAATACCCTGAACCAATCACAAAATTAATGGAAAGCTTCATGAAACTGCCAGGCATTGGGCCGAAAACCGCGGCCCGGCTGGCATTTTTTGTTCTTGATATGAAGGAAGACAGCGTCCTTGCATTTGCCAAGGCGCTTGTCGATGCGAAACGGGACCTGACGTACTGTTCTGTTTGCGGGCATATCACCGATACAGATCCGTGCTATATTTGTGCCGATCCGCGCCGCGACAGAAGCGTGATCTGCGTTGTCGAGGAGCCGAAAGACGTCATTGCCATGGAAAAAATGAAAGAATACAACGGCCTTTACCATGTTCTGCATGGTGCCATTTCTCCAATGGACGGAATCGGCCCTGAAGACATCAGTGTGCCGGATCTGCTCAAACGCCTGCGCGATGAAACCGTCCAAGAAGTGATTCTTGCAACCAATCCAAATATCGAAGGCGAAGCAACAGCCATGTATATTTCGCGGCTTTTAAAACCGTCCGGCATTAAAGTGACACGGATTGCACACGGGTTGCCAGTGGGCGGAGATCTCGAGTACGCCGACGAAGTCACCTTATCAAAAGCACTGGAAGGCCGAAGAGAAATTTAACCTGACACGGGGTGGATACAATGTTCAGCAAGAAGCAAAAACTCAGGAAAGAATACGATGCGCTTCTTCTCGATTTGGTCACAAACGTAAAAAATGAATGGGTACAGCAAAACGCCCTCCAGCATCTAAGTTTTGAATTTAACGAAGAACTTTACTACCGCACCAAAGTGGCCGAAGCGAAGTATGTGTTTCTTTTTCGGGAAGTGAAAAGAAGAAACATCCGCCTCCAGTAAGGGTAGCACGGCTCAAGTTCTTTTTTGGACAACTCCTTCATAAAAATAAAGCAGCTGGAAAAAAGGGGTGATTCACTTGAGCTCAACCATCATCATTATTGCGATTGTCGGCCTGATCCTTTTGCTGCTGTTTTCCGCAGCTTTAACCAAACCGCTGCGATGGGCGGGAAAGTTATGCATCAAAGCCATCATCGGGGCTATACTCCTTTTCTTTTTAAACCAAGTGGGCGGCCGGTACGGACTGCATGTCCCAATCAATGCAGCCACCGTATCCGTTTCCGGGCTGCTCGGCATACCCGGGGTGATCGGCCTGACTGTCATCCAGACATGGATTCTGTCTTGACAAAAGCAGCGCTCGAACCGCCATCAGCAGACAACCAGCGCCAAAGAAATGATCCATCATTTCTTTGGCGTATTTTTTATGTTCATTCGAAGAAACTAGAAGCTTAGGCTGAAAGAAGCATGGGCGCCCACGAAAAAGCAGGCATATAAAAAAAGGATTGACTACACTTCGTTATACTAGTATAATAGTTTTCGTCGCCGCATCCGGCATCAAACTTCTTAAAAAAGTAGTTGACATGTTGGTTGCGTCGTGGTATGATATAAAAGTCGCTGAAAAACAAAGCGATTGTTCCTTGAAAACTG
>NZ_JARTJQ010000004.1:14511-25283 GCF_036225245.1 Weizmannia sp. CD-2023 | reverse complement strand
CGGAAGTTAAGCTTTCCAGCGCCGATGGTAGTTGGGGGTTTCCCCCTGCGAGAGTAGGACGCTGCCGGGCTTGTATTCCGCAGTAGCTCAGTGGTAGAGCAATCGGCTGTTAACCGATCGGTCGTAGGTTCGAATCCTACCTGCGGAGCCATCATGGAGAGCTGTCCGAGAGGCCGAAGGAGCACGATTGGAAATCGTGTAGGCGGCTAAAAGCTGTCTCAAGGGTTCGAATCCCTTGCTCTCCGTCATGATCCATATGGCCCGTTGGTCAAGCGGTTAAGACACCGCCCTTTCACGGCGGTAACACGGGTTCGAATCCCGTACGGGTCATCATTATAACTGGAGGATTAGCTCAGCTGGGAGAGCGTCTGCCTTACAAGCAGAGGGTCGGCGGTTCGATCCCGTCATCCTCCACCATTTTATCATCGCGGGGTGGAGCAGTCTGGTAGCTCGTCGGGCTCATAACCCGAAGGTCGCAGGTTCAAATCCTGCCCCCGCAATTTACATATAAAGGTCCCGTAGTGTAGCGGTTATCACGCCTGCCTGTCACGCAGGAGATCGCGGGTTCGATTCCCGTCGGGACCGCCATCCATTTTACATAATTGTGGCTCGGTAGCTCAGTCGGTAGAGCAAAGGACTGAAAATCCTTGTGTCGGCGGTTCGATTCCGTCCCGAGCCACCATTTGGCCGGTCTAGCTCAATTGGTAGAGCAACTGACTTGTAATCAGTAGGTTGGGGGTTCAAGTCCTCTGGCCGGCACCACGCAATATGGAGGGGTAGCGAAGTGGCTAAACGCGGCGGACTGTAAATCCGCTCCCTCAGGGTTCGGCGGTTCGAATCCGTCCCCCTCCATTTTTTAAAGGGGCATAGTTTAAAGGTAGAACAGAGGTCTCCAAAACCTCCAGTGTGGGTTCGATTCCTACTGCCCCTGCCATTATGATGGCGGTTGTGGCGAAGTGGTTAACGCACCGGATTGTGGCTCCGGCATTCGTGGGTTCGATTCCCACCATCCGCCCCATATTTATTGGGCCATAGCCAAGCGGTAAGGCAACGGACTTTGACTCCGTCATGCGCTGGTTCGAATCCAGCTGGCCCAGTATGCGGAAGTAGTTCAGTGGTAGAACATCACCTTGCCAAGGTGGGGGTCGCGGGTTCGAATCCCGTCTTCCGCTCCATTGATGGCGGCATAGCCAAGAGGTAAGGCAGAGGTCTGCAAAACCTTTATCACCGGTTCGATTCCGGTTGCCGCCTCCATCATATCATGCCGGTGTGGCGGAATTGGCAGACGCGCACGACTCAAAATCGTGTTCCTTCGGGAGTGTCGGTTCGACCCCGACCACCGGTATCAAAAACCTTGTCAAATCAACGTTTGGCAAGGTTTTTTATTTTATGTAGGCACACGATATTTTGAGTAAAAATCGTGTGTACCATGTCGTGCGAACCATTGCGAAAGGAAAGGTTTGCCATGCGTCGTAAGAACACACTCACGCAAGCTGAACTTGCGAAAGTACATGTAAACACACCACGGGAAATTGATTTTCAAACAGCCTTGAATTTGTTCCTTGATGACTGTGCCTTGCGTAATTTACGTGAGCATACATTGAAGTTTTATGCGGGCGAAATAACCACGTTTAAAAAGATTTTGGAAGAGCAAGGAATTGACACGGAACCACATCGGATAACCGAAAAGGTTATTGAAAACAACCTGATTCTTTATATGAAAGAACAAGGGCTAAAGACAGTTACAATCAACACCCGGCTTCGGGCAATTCGGGCTTTCTTTAATTTCCTCGAGAAAAAGAAATTTATTTCGAATAACCCCATGAAGGACATACACCTTTTGAAAGACAGAAGGCATGTTGTGGAAACATTTTCTAAAGAACAATTGCACTCCTTGTTAAACGCCCCGGATATGCACACGTTTACGGGCGTAAGGGACTACACCATTATGTGCCTATTGTTAGAAACTGGAATACGAGCGAATGAACTCATTGGAATCGACTTGCAAGACGTTCGGATTCATGAGGGTGAAATTCTAATAAAACATGCAAAAACGTACCGAGAACGTATTGTTCCAATTCAGAAAGAAATGCGCCGCATACTTAAAAACTATGTTGCTATACGTGGCATTGTGGAGACACAGGCGCTATTTATAACGATTGATGGAACGCGGCTAACCAAGCGACAACTTCAAAACAGAATAGCCTTCTATGGGCACAGGGCGGGCTTACATGGCGTACGTTGTTCTCCCCATACATTCCGCCATACGTTCGCAAAGGAAAGCGTAAAGAACGGTGCAGGAATCTTTGAATTACAGCAGATACTTGGGCATACATCAATGGAAATGGTTCGTGTGTATGTGAATCTTTTCAGTGAGGATGTAAAGCAACAGCACAAAAAGTTTTCACCGTTAAAAACCCTGTTGTAGGTGGCACATGATTGCCACCATTTTTTTATTTATTTCTTACCAAATTACGAAAAACCGTTGTATTTTTGTTTAACATGGCATATAATAAAGCCATAAGGGAATTACAATATTTCGTAAAGGGGTAATGAAAAATGAAAACCGAATTACACGATTTATACGCGAAGGGGTACAGATACTTGGCCAAGAATGAACTCGGTGGGGTGTGGGCGTTCAAAACAAAGCCTTGCCGGAGTACTTTGTTAAACCGCAGGGTTGGCTTCGGTGTTTGGGTACAACATGACTACCCGGATATGCGGCTGTTGGATGAACTAAAAACTAAATGGCGCAAGGACGTAACCGGGACATACGACTTTCTAACATGGGAATCGGAACCGGTTCTAATTTCAGAATTGATAAAAGAGTGAGGGGGTCATTCAAGACTCCCCTTCTCAAAAAAAACATTACAAAATTACGAAATACCGTTGACTTTCAACGTAACATATCATATAATATAGCCACAGGGGTTGATAAACCCGTCAATTACTAAATTTCGCAAAGGGGTAATGAAAATGATGACAATCAGCGAAATGAAACGATTGAACAAATTGGCAGGGCAACATTGGTTCAACAAAGGTGCAATGGAATTTTTCAACACAAAGATTGAAGCAAAGCCGAACAAAAACAACTTATTCATTACAAGCGAACACATGGGGGGACAATAACAAAAGATACACAATTCGCAGATTCAACGCGAACACTTATGAAGTGGAAACAGTTTCAGAGTTCCGCGAATTTAAAACACTAGAAGAAGCAAGAACAGCAAGAAAACAAATGAAATAAAGAAAGGGGAGCCGGTTAAGGCTCCTTCTTTTTTGTCATATGGTTGCGGACAAATTCAGAAACGTTCTTACTTTGGTAAACCTTAAGCGGCTCCCAATTGAGCTCCCTGTATTTTATTTCGGTAACTATCCAAATAAACGGAAAATATTTTGTATATTCCTTCCATTGTCCACCTTTGTAATATTCAAGATAACGTTTGTATTTGGCATTCATTCGCTTCTTGGTGTAAAAGTCTCGTTGTATTTCAACAAAAAAGGGGGCGCCGTTCCACACCATGAAAATGTCCGGTTCAATAGTGCCCTTGTCGCCAACCTTGGGCTCCACTTCAAAAACCGTTGGCGCCTTGTATTCACAAATTTGAATGTAAAAGTCTGCAATGGCTTTGAAGTGCGGAATCTTTGTTGAATCGGGTTTCATAGTGCTTTCACTTGGAAAGTATGCATACGGGCGCACATTACGGTTAACACTCACCAATCCATATGTGTTAAGCCGTTTCATGACACGATTACAAGTAACTGTTTTTTGTTTTACATCGGAAAAGTACATTTTGATAAGCTGGTCACGGTCTAAGATACGGAACTTTTTTAAACCTTCAACAATAGCCTTGTCACGTTGATTCAACTGCTATTCCCCCTCAGCACAGGTAAGTCCATAAAGTCATCATTTTCTTCATATTCAACATCAATAATTTCTCCGTCATGGATATGCGGGGCAACCTTGAAGGGTTCAAGAAGGGAACGAGCATTTTGCAAAGTAAGGAATGGTGCTTGTAACAACACCACACCTTCATTCTTCATAATGAACTTCCCTTTTTCATCTGCCTTAATTTTAGAAGCATCTGCTTCCGAACTTCTCCCAAGTGTTATGTCACTATTGATTTTGTCTGAATGACGGAAAGCATAACGCACAGTGAGGTTGTTTTTGAGCTGGCCTTCAAGAACCTTGGAATCGGGTCTTTGCATGGATAGAACAAGGAAGACACCGAGAGCGCGCCCAATACAGGAAATTTCCTCAACAATGTCCATGAGTTCCTTTTCTTTTTTCAACAAGGCAACCTCGTCAATTGCAAGAAGAATATACTTTTCAAAAGATTTACCTTTCAATTTGTTATACTCGTCAATATGTTCAACTTCACAAGCGTCTAACAGGTCGCCGCGGCGTTCAAGTTCTTTTTTGATGAATACAAGACATTTGTACAAATCTTGTTTTTTAGTCATAACAGCTTTTACACCTTCAACGTTGCGGAATACATGAAATTCGCTTCTCTTCATATCTCCAAGGTAGAGGTCAATACGTTCCCGCATATGAAGAATTATGCTTGTGATAATTGACCGCAACATGACTGACTTCCCGCTCCCAGTTTCACCCGCAATTAAAAGGTGCGGATTGCTTATCATATCATACGCCACAATGTTTCCGTGTATGTCTTTGCCTGCAATAATTGGGAGGTTGAATTTTGAAAATATTGGTGCGAACTCGTCGTAATTGTACAGGAATTCTTTGACAATATCCTTTTTAAATACTTTCAAATTATAGGTCAAACCGTCGCCATTCAAGTCATACAGCTTTCCAAACATCTGCTGAAAAATGTATTCCTTGTTCTGTATTTCTTTTGGGTTCAAACCAAGTGGCAACTTGAAGACATATTGAAAGTATTCTTCATTTTCCTGAAAGTCAACAATGGCCGGGAAATGCTTTATTTCATGTTCTTCCCCGTTTGGGAGTCGTTTTGTACGCTTATAAGCAATGTCCGCAAGTCTAAAAGCATTCTTCAACTGTGCTTTTTTGAACCAAACGTCAAACATAGGTTCACCCCTTACATAAACAGTACAAGCTTTTTGAAAATGTCCCACAGTACCCAAACCGCGCCGGTCATTCCACCCATAGACAACATAAAGTCCATTATGCCGTTTATCGTTTCTGACTCTACCTGTTTCCCAATTCGTTCAAGCTTGTTTTCAACCATTGCTACCCCAACAACTGTACTCCCAATTACACCGATTGCAATAATTCCACCCATTTGAAAATGACCCCCAATGTTGAATTTTTAACCCTTTCCTTCCTTCATTCACTTCTCGTTCATTCCGGAACAAAATTTTGAATTATTGCCATGTGTACTGTTTGGGCATGTATAAATATATTTAGTCGGATATATTCACTGATATATTTTCAAATATATTCAAGCGCCTAAAAAAGTTGCTTGTTCGAATACAAAAAAATATATTTTTCATGGTCACATCTATGGTTGCACCTTGTTATACCCATATAGGAACACACAAGGTTTGACCATGAAGGGAGGTTACTGAATGCTTGTCTTGTTCGCATGGTTAGTGGTTGTGTTTGCATTCATGATTGGATGGGTGTGTTTTTCCAATGAAGACCCCGGCGTTTCACTGATGGGAACAATTATCGCGCTGATAATGGCGTACTTCCCGCTTTTGTACATTTTTGGAGGAGGTTATTAAACATGGCAAAAATGGGAACGGTTGAATATTTTGAAAGCTTTATTGAAAACTCCATGAAAGAAAGCGGGGAAAACACACATGAAGCTTTGTACAGATTCACGTTTGCCCTGTTTGACTTGATTGCCGAAGGCTCTTTCACACCCAGCAAGAAGGAACAGCTTGAACAGCTTTTGAACTTAAGGGAAGCAATGAACCGCATTTCAAAAAGACTTGGTTCCACATGGGAAACCGTTCTTTGATAAGGGAGGTAATTGTAATGAAATTTGAAGAAGCACTCAAATATTTGGTAAACAAAGGAAAAACAATAGGCTCATATGATGACGGGTATCTGTACGACAAATATGAAAGTCCAAAAGACCTTGCAAGGCTTGAAGATTACGAAATTGCATATGACTGGAAAGTTGTTGAATGGATAGAAAAACCGTATGAAAAGGCTATTGTGGAGCTTGTAAACGGTAAAAGAATACGTTCAGTGGATGACAACGGAAAGGTTTTAAGAGTATATGACAACATAACTGAATTACCAAAAATGACAATGGACGAGGTTGAAGAAGGCACTTGGGAAGTATCTCAATAATAATTCAAAAGGAGGAGGGACTTAAATGTTCCGATTTTTTAAAACAAAGAAGTATTACGAACAGCTACTTGCAGACCGTGAACAAAGCATTGTCGAGCTCGCGTCTGAACTCCAGCGGCTTGAAAAAATCATCAATAGACAGGACGACGAACTTGATAAAGCATACGAAGAAAAAGAAGCCTTTGAAGTTGAATGCATTAAACTTGAAGACGAACTTCAAGACCTCATGGATAAATATGTGTATCTTGAAGGTGAGGTCGAAGTCCTTGAAAGTGAACTTGCACATGAACGAGGTGATTGGTAACCGGCGGAATCATTATTTGATTCCGTCTTTCTTTGTTGTTAAACAATGAACATGGTTGCACTTATGATATGACAAGGAATGACACCCTGTTAAAAAGAGGAGGGATGAATATGAAGGAGCTACTTACGTATTTACAAGTGCTTGCGCAATTGCAGGCAAGCGGGCACATTGTAAACGGGGAAATCAAGGAAGCTTTAACAGCAGTCCGGCAGGAACTTGGTTTTGAAGAAGTGCCTAAACAAGTGAAGGACTCAAAGAAGTTATTGTTTGACAATGTGGTGCTGAACCAAAATTTGCACACGGACATTTTATTTCATGCTGTTGTGGAACGCAATGAAAAGGTTCTTGACTTGCCGTTTGGTATTGACAACAACAAATTAGTTTTTGAGGACGTTGTGGAACTCGTGCGTTTGTTTCCAAACGTTCATTTTGTAACCAAAGAATTTATTTTTGGTGTTGACCGTGTACACAACTTTGACAAGACGTTTGACTTTGGTCAATTCGGTGTTGGTGATGTCGTAATTCTTGACTCAAATATTCCCTTGCGTGGGAATTCAATGGCGCGGTTTATTTGCTTGAAGTAATGCGCCGGCTTACTTTTAAACAAGCGTTCCTTTGGAACGACAATGTAATAAGCCAATGTAAGACTACAAGCGTTTGTGTGCCGTCACATATTTGTGGGGTCAATGGAATATGCCTTTGAAAGAATATGCGTTCCTACGGAACGACAATGGCAATACCATGGAGGTTTGAAAAGGTGTAACAAAGTGTAGGAAAAGCTATACAAAAGTGTCCACATTAGAAGGACAATGAATGACATTTGTCCTTCCGGTGTGTACATATAGGAAGGAAGGAGGAATTTGCATGAATGAAGTGTCACACAAGAAGTCAACAAAGTCGCTAACGCTGAACCAGATAGACTGCGCAAAAATTCTTGCGGCAAATGATATTCACCAACTTACTATGAAGGAAATCGCGGATATGCTAGGGGTATCCGAAAGAACAATATACCGGTGGAAACAAGACCCGGCCTTCATTGCGTACCAGAATGAGCAGGCAGACCAACTCATGGAGGACTTCATTGCTGAGGCTTACGTTGAACTAAGGAAGATTGTAAGGTCATCACAGTCGGAGAAGTCTAAGCTCAAAGCAATCGAAATGGTGTTGTCAAACCGTGGTAAGTTGAAGCAGACACAAGAAGTTACGCACAAGGTTGAACATGAGTTTGACCTTGAAAAAGAACGGAAAGAAGTTCTTGAAATGGACGTTGATTCAATTGAATGAGTCAACGTCTTTCTTTTTTTTGTCTAATTGATAATGAATTGATAATGAATGAATCACTTTATCAATTATGTTACATTGGAAGCCTTTAGTACCAATGTTTATGCAAAGGTACATACGAATGTAACACAGTGCGGCATTGTTCCATGCATTATGTTACATTGGAGCGACAACGAAAAAAGATACATGAACAAAGATTTTTCTTTTTGAAGCACAAAAATTAAAAAGGTTGAATGAGTCGGCGTCGGGAAAATCCAAGCGTCGAACCGGGAAAGAACGAGCGACCCCCACCACCGGGGGACACCCCGTTTCAAACCCGGAAACTGGTACAAAAATTTTACACAGCACTTTTTTCAACTTTCATGGAAAATTACTGGAAATTAAATGGTGGCGGTTCCTTGTGTACCCATTGTTGACCAACTGTACACGCCTTGTGGACTATTCCCATACATATTCAAGTAAACAACAAAATAATACTCATGTGTCACACAACGCCAACAACGCTGTTTACCCCAATAGAAAGGGGCTGAATCAAACCGTGAGAATCACAATTACAAAATATAACAAGGAGGAATACAGGGCAACACTCCTTGAATCACTTGACCGTTTCATTGCGTACGCGGGTCATACAGACGTTTTTGAATACCGACAATACTTACCACTTGCTGAACACTTAAAAGCCCATATCGACGACGTGGCGGTTCATATCCACAATTTTTGTTTTAACTCAGACAACACCGGCAAAGAAGTGTACCCGCGTGAAATGCTTCGTTCGCTGTATGACTACAGGTATTTTTGCTACAAGAACCGTGTGGATAACCCTGATGAAAACTTTTGTACGCTTGAAGAACAAAACGAATATTCAAGGAACTATGTACATTTTGACTTCAGTGTAAAAAGCAATCTTAAAGCATTCCGTGACCTTTGAAAGGAGCTAATGGGATTGGAAAAGAATATTGAAAATGCAACCCTTACAATACTGCTTGAAATTGATGGAAAGGTTCATTTGGTTGGGATGACTAAAGAACACCTGGAGCAAGTAGAATTAGTCGTAAAGAGGTACGCAGATGTTGCTATTCCAACAAGTGTAAGTCAAAAAGAACTATGTGATTTTCTTGGTTACAAATAATTCAATGACTTGTAAGGATATGAAATATGTGAAAGTCTATGTACTGGAAGTGCATGGTCATGTGTCAGGTATTTTCAAGGAATACAAAAGGGCACAACAAGCAGGTGAAGCGCTTATTCATTCGTCACAAGAAATTAAAAGCTATGTTATCCAAGAACATGAAGTTATCTGAGTAAGGAGCCGCCAAGGCTTCTTTTTTTTTGTCACAACAAAGCCATGAAGTTGTTCCTCCAAATATCAAAAAGTTTTGGAGGAATGACACAATGGCAAAAAAGAAAGTACAAAGGTGGACACAAGAACGGTTTGAAAAAGATTGCGAAAAACAGTACGGTCATAATTTTGGCGGTTGGACAATTGCAGGCAAGGTTATAAGTGGGAACAAACCTGTTAAAATGATTTGTCCAAACGGACATGTGAATTATAAAAAACCCTCGAATATTGCACGGTGTGAAAGAATTGGTTGCAAAGAATGTCAGCAACAGGAAACATCCCTCAAGGGGTACATGCGAATTAGTAATGTGCTTGAAAGCGAAGAATATACAATTACAACAACACCCGAGGAATACGCAGACGACTACAAGAAGCAGAAACAAAAAAAGACCAATCTAGTAAAAGTAAAGGCATTGTGCCCACACGGTGAACCGTTTGAAACAAGCTATACACACTTTGTCTATCAAAGAAAACGTTGCAAATGTGAGCACAAAGGCAAAAAACGTGTGGTGCGTAAGAGTATTAATTCGATTGAAGAACTTAACAAGTGTCTTGAAGAAACAAGCAGTTTTCAAGTCACAGATAAAGTATACAAAGGAGTTGCCGCCGAATACAATGTTATTTGTACTGTTTGTGGAAAACAATTTAAAAATATTAAAGGTATGGTGCATAATATTCTATATCGTGGACAGACATGTGGTTATTGTAGTGGCCGTGCTTGTGATACTGAATTGTTTACTAAATGGATAAATGAAAATAGACCGGGGTTTGAGCTATGCAAGGGACAGGAATATAAAAATTCTGACACGCCCCTTGTTTTCCGTTGCTTGAAGCACAACGAAACTTTTTTAAAAACACCAAGTGATTTTAAAGATGGCCAAACAGGCTGTAAAAAATGCATTTCCGAAGTATTATCTACAAGTTCACAACAAATGCATTCACAGTATGACCAAACCAGCCCGTTGACACCACTAAGCATGTACCTCCGTGGTCAACTCAAACAATGGACGACGGACTCACTCGAAGCCTATAAGTACAAATGTGCAATATCCGGTAAAGGTGGAGCACTTGAAGTTCACCACGTTTACAAGCCGTTCAACATGCTTGTCAAAGAATGCGTTGAATCATTGAACCTGCCAATTTATGAGAACATTGGTGAATACACGGAAGAACAGCTTTCAACAATCACAAACAAGGTTCTTTCAGAACACAAACTTGGTGTTCCGTTAACCAAGGAACTACACAAGGAATATCATTCACGATATGGATATTATGAGGGTGTCAACTATGAGAACTTTGTTGAATTTGTAAAAGACAAGTGTTCACAAGACTACAACAAGATAATAGCAAGACTAAAACAATGAGGAGCCGTTGCGGCTCCCTTATTTTTTTACAACCAACAGATTGATATAAAAAATGAATCAATTAATCAATTATTGATAACAAATTTGTATAACTAAAATTATTGTAAAAAGGTTGTTACAGCACACTATGTATAAGTGAAGTTACGAAGTAACTTCTCGCGAAGCGAAATACAAGGAAAACAATGATAAACAAGT